>CAYHHJ010000036.1:0-7796 GCA_964356405.1 uncultured Candidatus Peribacteria bacterium
TGCAGAAGAAGTTACCACTTTGACGCCGGAATTTGCGGCGCTCGGTTCGATTACCTATAACGTGAAACGCGGTGAAGAAATCCTTTCTATTGAGCTTACTCCTCGTGAAGACGATGGACGCATTGGAATCGGGCTATCCGATCTTTTGCCTAATTATGGAAATTTTTCTCTCTACCAAAGTTACGTTCCTCACACTTTAATGGGCTTCGATAAGATTCAGCTCGGCTGGTCTGCGCCGCTCATGGCCTTTACCGAAATGGGACGTTTGGCTAAAACGACTGCCGTGATGTTCGGCGGTGTGCTCCAACAATTCTTGAGCGGGCAGGGTGTGCCCGAGGGTGTGGCGGGTCCGGTTGGAATCGCTCAAATGACCTTTGTTACCGTGCAAGCAGGATTTGCGGCCATGCTGCGTTTTGTGGCGCTGCTTTCCTTGAGCCTTGGAGTGATAAACATTCTTCCAATTCCTGCACTGGATGGAGGTAAGTTTTTCTTCATTGTGGTTCAGGCGCTTACCGGCAAAAAAATGAACTCTAAATACGAGAACCTCATCCACACGGCTGGATTCTTCTTCCTCATTTGTCTCATCCTCTACATCACGTTCAATGACGTGGTGAATTTGTTTTAGGGGGTTGGGGCTTGAATCAAATCTCAATATATGTTATAATATCTGGATTTAATATATGGAATTAGACAAAAACAAACTTAAGCAGCGCATACTCTCTCAGCTTCACTTTTTGAAAAAAAAGCGTTTGCTCGTAGATACCACTAAAAGTAAAAGCACTTTTATAACAGTCTTGAAAAATGAAAAATAAGCTACATTTTTTCCACTTTACGTCAGTCAGTCAGATCTATAAAAATGGACCTGAATCTGTATCCACTTCAACCGAAATGGGTCTAGATCTAGGTGCTCAAGTGACTGAATGGCTTAGTAATTCTGACCTTGGGATGGAAGATATTGCTAAGTCTTTGGATGGCTTGAACCTTAAAGAATTGCAGCAACTGACCCAAGTTTTAGATGAGCGAATAGCAGAAACAAACCAAGAAGGTAACTTGAATCAGACTCAAGATATTCAACAGTTGAGAAGCTTTAAGTTGGCAACGGCGCAGCTTGCAGTAGAGGAGTATGCGAGTGATAGTACTTCTTCTGCAAAGAGTCTCCGCGAAATTTTAGCAGGATTCTCCTCTGTGGAGCTTCAGCAGATTTATGCTGCTGCCGAAGACTCTCGTAGCAAGGCTTGGCATGAAGGGAATACGGTTCATTCTGATAAGGAACGGTTGGCTCCTCGAGAAAAAGCGAAAAATCTTGAGAACTTGTTAGAAGGAGATCTTGCACTGCTTATTTTTGAGCAAAAAATTAAAGAAAATCCTGGGCAGGCCAATGATTTGCTTGTAGCTAATCTTAAACTCAATGATGCGGAAATTACGAATCAATCTCAATGGAGATTGCTTCCGGATTACGTTGTGCTTATGGATCGAGCTGGACTGGAGCTTGATATGAAAAAGCTGGAACCTGTTGTTAAAGTAGGTATAGATGCGATGTTGAATTCGAATTGGGAGGGAGGTGTTGAAGCGGCTATTTATAGATTTCGGGCAGCTGAAAATGTTGGACTTATTACAGCTGCGGTTTTTCTTAAGTCTGTAGAGCATGATTTTAAAAAACGAATTGATGAGGTATTGCCTCGTTTGTCTCAATCTCAAAATTGGGAGAGTCGTGGGAACAATGAAGTAGCCTCTATAGTCTTATCTAAGGATATTACGAGGATGAACGATTTTGGCCTTTCCATTGATAAAAAGGCACTTCGGGTCCAGCTTGAAAAAGGAATACTTAGTTATGTCGAAAATAGCCAACTGTCGCCTAATGCTATTAGAGGTAAGGTAGAGGCATTCGCTGCACCTTATAAAGAATTCTTATTTACTGATTTGGATCTCAGTAGAGCTTACGAAGCCATTAAAAGAAAAGCTACTTCTCAAACTCAATAGTCTAAACGACTACCGGTAGTTGATGGGCTTTAGCTGAGTCACTATGCTTCCGCATCAGCTGCTTTTTATGTCAAAGAGTTTTGCACAATTGGGTCTTGCGAGTTTTGCACAATTGCAACTAAGATGAGCTCTCAATTTCCCACGCGTATGGACGCTGTACTACCCGGACAGGACCTTTGGCTTCGCATCTTAGAAAAGGTGGAAGCAGAAATCAAAAGGCCTCATTTTCTAACTTGGTTTCAAAACACCGCGTTGCTGTCTTTTCACGATGGTTTGTTGGTGATTGGTGTGCCGAACATTTTTGCGAAGGATTGGCTCGAAAATAAAATCGGTGCGCAGCTGATGGAGGCGATTAAGAGTGTGAACCCTGAAGTGCGGGAAATCATGATTGAGGTGGATCCGCATTTGGGTTTGCCGGATGACAGCCGAGGTATTGATGTGAATAAACAATTTGCTGGAAAAGAAAAAAAATCACGCAAGCTTCCTGGTAGACAGGAAGTGCGACTTTTGGAGGGAATTTCCAGCAAGTGTCTGAATCCCAAATACACGCTTCAACATTTTATTGTTGGTCCTAGCAACCGTTTGGCGCACGCCGCGTCGCTTGCGGTGGGAATGAGCCCTGGGTCTATTTACAATCCTTTGTTCGTATACGGGGGTGTGGGACTCGGCAAGACCCATTTGTTGCAAGCGACCGGGAACGAAATTCTCCGAAATGACCCTGATAAAGTGGTGGTCTACATGACCAGCGAACGATTCACCAACGAGATTGTGGAAGCGATTGGGAAGCGCAACTCTAAAGAATTCAAAGACCGTTACCGACGTGTGGATTGTCTCATCATCGACGATATTCAGTTCCTCGCAAACAAGGATCGAACGCAGGAAGAATTCTTCCACACTTTCAACGAACTTTACGACAACGGAAAGCAAATCATCATCAGCTCCGACCGTCCTCCTAAGGAACTCGATTCCCTGCAAGATCGTTTGGTGAGCCGTTTTGAGATGGGGATGATTGTGGATGTGCAGTTCCCTGATTACGAAACCCGTCTCGCGATTTTGCATGCCAAATGCCGTGACCATGAAGTGCTGATCCATCCAGAAGTTTTGGAATTCATTGCCATGAATGTGCACGACAGCGTGCGTGAACTGGAAGGAGTACTGGTGCAAGCCATTGCGCAGGCGGAACTGGAACATTCCACACCCACCGTGCGCAGTGTGGCCAAAATTATTAAAAAACTGGGACGTGATACGAATTTTCAAAGCGATGCCGTAGTGGAAAATAGCCGTACGCTGCACGCTGAGGATGTGATCGATATAGTGGGCCGCTACTTCCGTGTTCCCGCCGAAGAACTTTTGGGCGAGTCCCGCAAGAGCGGCGTGTTGGTTCCTCGCCAGGTGGCGATGTATTTGCTGCGCAACGAACTCAACCTGGCGTATGAACAGATTGGCTCAGAGTGCGGTGGGAAAAACCACACCACCGTGATGCATGCGTGCGTGAAAGTGGATAAGCAGCTGAAGAAAGACAAAAACTTGGTTCGCGATATCAATTCCATTAAAAAAGAGATGGGCTTATAATCCAAACTGTGAACTACACCCATTACCGCCGCTACCAACCCTCCAAGCGAAAAAACGGCAGTTTTAAATCTTTTTTCTGGCTCGTGCTTTTTTTGGTCTTTGTGCTTTTGGTGCTGCGCGCCTGTATTTCGGTGGCCGGCTCCATGCTCGAAGAAAAAAAGGACGAAGCAACCTTCACGCTCTATAAAGGAAACGCAGAAATTTTGGAATGGGGGCAGACCGAAGCTGAAGCTGCTTCTGATGCACAGCTTATTTTGGAAGGGGATCAGGTGACTACGCTCGATAATACGTGGGCGACTCTGGAATTTTACGATGGTACGAAAGTGCACTTGGACGACAATACCAAGCTCGTGCTTTCGGATGTGGAACTTACTGAGGATAGCGCCCAGGTTTTACTCGAACTGGTGGAAGGCCGCATTTGGGTGACCCACGATGCCGAGGATCAAGCGCTCAATCTACAGGTGAATACGGCCGTGATGAACATTCAATCGGTGCAAGGAGAATACTTGGTGGCGCATCAAGGCGATCAAGAGGCTTTGTTCGTTTCTGAGGGGCCGGTGACCGCTGGGTACATGGATCGTAGTGGGGAAGAGCGCACTATTGAAACTGAGGTACTGAGCAGCGGCGAAATGAGTTTACTCGACGAGGCTACCCAAATTGCCCTCCAAGCCCGTGAGGATGTGAGTTTGGTTCAACCCGTTCGTGAGGATATGTTCACGGATTCTTTTGTGCACTGGTGCCGTGGTGAAACGGTGGTGGAAGAAGTCGTGCCAGTCGATGAAACGACGGAAAATTTACCTGAGGAGACGGATGCTGAAAAAGAGGTGGAAGAGCCAGTGCTTGAAACGCCCGTGGAAACGCCTGTGGTGGAAACCGGTCTTAAAATCGCCATCTCGTCTCCAGCCAATGGGGCAACCATTCAAAAAGACGCCATCGCACTCGAAGGGCAGATTGTATCCGGAACCGCGAGCCGTGTTACGGTGACGTGGTCTGGCAGCGGCGTGCCTTACACGCTTTCCAGCTTCACTGCCGGTAGCAGCAGTTTCCGTTATGTGGCTGACACCGATTATGCCAATTATGCTAAGGGTTCCAATACCTATACCATTGTGGCTTACGATGAAGAGGGGAAGGTGAGTAATACGGTAACCATCACTTTAAATGCGGAATTCTAATAGACTCCTCGCCTTCATGCCGCTTTTTGTGGTGGCGCTTTTAGCCTTTCCTGCAAGGACTCTGGCCGTGCCACCGCCCGATTTTATTTTCAGCATTGGGAGCCAAATCGCCTACGTTTTTTCCTTTGTGGCTATTTTGTTCTCGGCCGGTTTTGGACTTTTCTACCAGTTTTTACGGGCTAAATATTATAGCTTTAAGCCTCATCCGATTAGATTTTTTTTGATTTTATTAGTGATTTCGATCTTGGCCATTGGGGCAGCGTATTGGTACAACTCAAGCAAACAGGAGGCTTTGTACATGAATTGGATCGAGGAATCGGAGGCGCACAGTGTGGAAGTGGAGCTGCCCGTGATCGAGGAGCCGGTGACCGAAACTCCTGAAGTTTCAGATTTTTTTGAACTCAATAAAGATGCGCCCACCAGTATCAGCAATCAGGATTTTCAAACGCTGATCAACAGCGGCCGCACGGATTATCTAGTACTCGATGCCCGCGAAAATTTGGAGAACGGGTATGGGCATTTCCCGGGCTCGTCGCATCTGCGTTTTGCAGATATAGAAGCGGGTCTCACGCAGAATTTACCCGAGGATAAGTTCATTTACGTACTGTGCTGGTCTGGTATACGCGGTCAGGAAACGGCGGAACTTTTGCGGGCGCAAAACTTTGTGGCGATTTATTTGGAAACGGGTGCGGATGGTTGGGTGAGTGACTTTGGTGGCGAGTGGGAGGGGTCTATAAAATTCTCTTCTAGTTACCCTGATTCTGAATACGCAGATACGTTCGATACGGATCAAACTCGGCAAAAAGTGAGTGAGGGGGTGATTTTGGTGGATGCGCGTGAGCCGGAAAAAATTGCAGCGTCAACCATTGACGCCTATGAAATGCCCATTATGTACACGATTACCGATGAACTCGAAGCGATGTACGCGCAGATTCCGGCTGGCAGCCGCGTGATCACGATTTGCGATGAGTATGTGAATTGCTTCATGGCAAAAATTGTGGGAGTGGAGTTGGAAATTCGCGGCGCCGACTTTTTAGGCAGATACAACGAGCCATGGAACTACTAGGCGCAAAATCCAAGAATTTAAGAAAGCTCAGCGAGGCCGGGTTTTTGGTACCCAAGTTTTTTGCAGTTTCCAGTGAAGTCTTGGCCAAGGGAGATTTGGTGAGCTTGGCTGAAAAAATTCACGCGGATTTGGCGTGCGATTCCTACGCGGTTCGCTCGAGTGCGCTGGTCGAAGACACGGCCGATTCTGCCCACGCGGGCGAATTCAAAACGCTGCTCGACGTTTCGCCATTGCACATTGCTAAGGCGATGCAAGAACTGTGCGACGATGCCGCTAAAAAGCTGGGTAGCTTGAAAAACTTTGCCCTGCTGGTCCAGGAATTCATTGAACCCGAGGCAGCGGGTGTGTTTTTTACGCAACATCCCGGTGGCGATCGCGGTTGGGTCTTGGAATATACTTTGGGTCGTGGAGATAAGGTGGTGGGAGGCGAGTTGAAGCCCATTCATAAACAAGGCTATTGGGGTGCTTATACGCCGCGCGTTGGTTTGGCTGATTTCTCACAGATGCTGGAGCAGTTCAAAGCCATTGAAGCACTTTTTGGTGCACCGCAAGATATTGAATGGTGCCAATGTGGTGGCAAAACGACTATTCTCCAGGCGCGGCCTATCACCAGTGGCACACTGCCAGACGTGGAGAAGTTTTTGCCCAAAGGGCCATTTTTCTTCGAGAAAACGGAGATTTCTGAGGTTGCGCCCAAGCCGGATGCCGAAACCTTGAAACTGCTGGAGACCATTTATAAAAAGGGTGGGCCGGTAGAGGCGGTCTATGAAAAATTTGGCGTTCACTACCAGGCGCGGGATTTTTTGCGGTTGGTCGCTGGGGAGCTCTATATAGATAAAGAAGCTGAACTCAAAACACTCTTGCCCGCGTATTCGTTTTTTAAGGGGAAAAAGGTGGTGCAAAAACCTGTGCTGGCTCATTTCGTCGGGTTTTGGCTCACCATGAAAAATTTGTACAAACTGAATCGACTTCCTGTGGGTGATTATGAGATGCACTTCGATTTGCTTAAATCGCGCTTGGCCGTTCCACGTGCTTTTTCGGAAGATTATGAGCTCATTTTTGAGATCAATTTAATAAGTTCTTGCGCCTTGGCAAAACTTAAGCCACTTCTGGCGCGTAACAAAGGGATCACGCTTGCGGAGCTGTTTGCTAGCGCGGACGCTTTGTTCCCGCATTTGCCGCACTTGAAAGAGCCGCCAAAAAACCTGGTGGGGAATTCGCTCGACCTTCAGGACGCCAGTACTTTTCAGGCTGAGACGAAAGTGAAGTCGCATGGTTCAGCACTTGCGTGGTGGAAGGGACTTTCCTCCCTCAACAGGAGAATTTTGGAGAAAGCGCTGCAAGCGGCTTTGGCCTATGCAAAACTTCGGGAATACGCCCGTTGGCTTCTGGTGATGCACACCAATAAAATTCGGCCGGCTTCAAAACGCAAGCACGCCGTACCCGTTCTGGTCTTGCCAAAAATTTTATCTAGCTTTCCAATCGAGACTACCGGGATTTTGCAGTGCGTCTCTGCAGGGAAGGCACATGGAAAGCTGGTCACGCTTGAACAGGTTAAAAAAGGCGAAAAAGGCATCCTTTTGACTAAAATTCTTTCGCCCAATTTAGTAGAATTTTTCCCGCAGGTCTCAGGAATCTTATCCGAGGAAGGGGGCATGCTTTCTCATCTCGCCATCATGGCCCGTGAAAATGGCATCCCGGTTTTGGTGGGCGTAGACCTGGGCACGTTTAAAGCGGGGCAGCAGATTGAACTCGACGCGACTACTTTAAGTATTGAGCCTTGTTAGCTTCATGCTCTTCGTTGGTCGTGGCGTAATGCACGGCGCCTTCGGAATCCGTGAGGTAATAGTAGTACTCAGATTCTTCAGGGTAGATGGTGGCCATTAAGCTGGCGAGACCAGGATTGCTAATAGCGGTTGGAGGCAAACCCGTGGTGAGGCGCGTGTTATAAGGGCTGTCTTCGGCGAGGTCGTCCGCACTGAGTTCATTGTCGTCCTGAACGTAGA
>CAYHHJ010000037.1:0-7747 GCA_964356405.1 uncultured Candidatus Peribacteria bacterium
AGGCCTTTTAACAGGATTTCCCTCTTTCGCCATTGTATTAATTAAAAAGTTTACAGGAAAATCTGATTCTGAGGGAGGAATGTCATTTTTTATTGAAGGCATTGAACGCAGATACGCAATAACGCAGTAAATGTCCTCGTTGTCAAGGGTCCCGTATGCAGTATAAGGCATAACAGGGAAAATGGTATTATTCCTTTTCCCAACCCCGGTAGTAATTGCACGATATATTTCCCCGTCGCTCCAGCTTGCCAGGTAATATGGGGTTATATTTTTAGCAGTATATTTGCCCGGCAAGCCCATATTCCGGTCAAAAACCTCGCCACCCATCCCTTCAGTTCCTGGTTCTATTGGTCCGGAATATTTAGTCCAGTCTCTTTTCGAATGGCAATCAACACAAACCAATACATGATTGGCAAGATATTTTCCTTTTTCAACCTGAGCCAAGCACGCATCCAGCAAGTCCTCCGCAGAAAACTTTTTTTCTTGCAGACCCTTGTGGGCCTCGGCGATGGAAAGCCAGTTTAAATCCATTACATTATTCGTTTAATACTAATTTGGTGGTCCGTTTTTTCGAGCGGGCTGCAGTCCAAAAGTTCATCCGGCGTCGCTAAAACGCCGCGCGCCTCATCCTTTCGAGTCACATTGGTGAGCCCCGTAACCTGAGAAGTCTCCGGCACACCCGTGGTATCGAGTTCCTTGAGCACCTCCACATAGTTCAAAATCTCCGTGAGCTGCCCCGCGTAACGTTCCATTTCCTCCTCGGTCAACTGCAGCCTTGCCAGCTGCGCGATTTTCTCAACTTGTTCTTTTGTGAGCTTCATGGACGAACTTTATACTGAGAGCCACCGACCTTCAAGATGAAGTGTTCACAGCTCAACCAGGTAGAGCGAAGTCGGAGCCTCCATGACATCATTGAATTCGAGCAAAAGCCACGCTTGGCCCGGAGAAAACACCGCATTTTGGAGCATGAACCACTGACCGCTCGGATTGCTGAAAACGAGCTCATCACGGTAGTAAAGCTCCTTACAGTCGGTTTCGCCTCCCAATGTGGGCGGCTCTAAAATACCCTCGTGACTCATGGCCGCCAAGTCACTGAGAACACAGGTCAAATCTTCATGCAAAATATAGCTGTTTTGTGCGTAGACTTCCGTTGGATCCGAACTCAACTTTTTGAGAGAAAACTCATCCAAAGAACTCACCTTCAATTCATAATCCGCAATATCTTGGATGTGGATGAAGAAACCATCTCCACGGTAGCCAATGCGATAATCAATAATCGGCCCATCGTCTCGTCTGAACTTCTGAGACCAGAGATAGAACGGTCCCATCTGCTCCTTTTCAAAAGTCTCAACCAGCTCCACATGAGGTTTATTCCATTCCAGTTGCTCGGAAACTTCCAAGCCCGGCGTGGGGATAAAAAGAGCATAAATAGAACTCATCAATATAAGCAGCTTCACTAGAGGGAACGCCGCCTTGCGAGCTTTGCCCCATCTGACAAGAGAAACTAAACTAAAAATCCCCAAAGCCAAAACCGCCAAACCAGAACTCCAAATGGCCAATATGACGCTCCCATTAAATCCATAAAAAATAATCACCCAAATCACCTTCATGAAGTAAGCAATCACCTCTCCCGCCTCAGTAAAAATCAAAAGGGCAAAAACAAGGAGAGTCAGGAGATAATTGATTTTTTCATTGCCAATCAACCAGGGCTTCTTAAAGGTATCCACATAGGCCTTCCAAGCCGCAGCCATGCCAACCAAGAGATATCCAACTATAACAAATGGAAAGAAGTAATCTTGATTCTCATCGGAATAGAAGAGAACCGTCAAAGCCATCACACCAGTAAAGGCCGGGGCCATGTTCACCGCAAAAGACACGAGCTTTCCCTTAGGACTCAGGAGCTCATTGAGCGGTTTCAATTTTGAAAAAATGAAGCGATAGAAAAAGTAAAACAGGGCGCAAACACCGGAAGCGCTCAAGAAAAAGGTGACTACCTTAAGGAAAAGAACTTCCGTACTTTCGGTCATTGAGTTGGCTATAAAAAAGGAGAGGTAGAGCGGCGTACTAAGTACTCCAAAGAACAATGATTCCAGATAAGAATAGAGCGATGAATGTTTACTTATAAGTTTTTTGTAATAGAATAAAGTCTGCATAGGATCGCCGAGCCTGGCTAAGGCTCGTTCTTCTGCAGCATTTTTTTTAAAGGTCTCAGCGTACAAAGCATCTTCAAAATGTTCCTCCAATTCCTCTAAAAATCGTGCCCGATATTTATCTTTGGGAAGCTTACTTTTAAGAAAATCAAAATACTCTTTCTTATTCATGGCTCAGGTTTAAAAGCTTGTTCATCCCGAGTACAAATTGTCCAATTTCAAAACGTTTCTCGGAAAGTGCTTTCGTGCCCTTAGCGGTCAAAGCATAGTAACGTCTTTCCTTGCCACTGGGAGCCTTTTGACGATGGCTTTTTAAAAAGCTTTTCTCCTCAAGACGATAGAGCAAAGGATAGAGCGTACTTTCTTGGAATTCAAAAGTGCCTTCGCTCATTTCTTGAATGGCGGTGACAAGTTGATAGCCATAAGCCTCACCCAGTTCATGAAGCGCCTGAAGCACAATGACTTCAATGCTTCCTTTCAAAATTTCCTTAGAAAATTGCATGGTTTTAGATAAAAGTGCGCTTACTATATAGTGAATAGTATTTAGAGGCAAGAATAAAAATACTTGTTTTGCAGAAACTCCTCTGTCCGCTATACTCAGTCCATGCAAAAAACCTTGCAAAATCTGGCGCACGTTTCACTGTTCTTTTTTGTGATTTTTGGAGGTTTGCATATTAGCGCGTCGCTGCTGCTCGCCAATGGCGTAGTGGATAAAGTGGATTCCCTGATCTTCAACGCTCTGGACCTTCCCTTTTTGTTTGCGGCGCTCGTGTATGGATGTGCTCGCTTTTCGCTCGCGCTCGAAGGCATCTCCGGCAACCTCAAAGTGCCCGTCATCATTTGCAGCAGTTTTTCTTTTCTGGTATTTCTAGGCGCCCTTTATCTTAATTTTGGACTCGCAGATGCAAACCTCTTCTGAAAACACCGGCAAACCTAAAATCATTATGGCCTTTGGGACCTTTGATTTTTTTCATGCCGGCCATGACAATTACCTCGAGCAGGCGCGCGCGCTCGGCGACCAATTGGTGGTAGTGGTGGCCCGCGATGAAACGGTGAAAAAAGTAAAAGGAGCCACGCCGATGTACAACGAACGCAAACGCCTACGCGACGTGCAGAACTGCAAACACGTGGACCGCGCCGTGCTCGGCTTCACCGACGACAAATACCGCGTCATAAAAAAATACGCGCCCTCCGTGCTCGCCCTAGGTTACGACCAATATGTGTTCACCTACGGCCTCGAAAACTATTTCATCAAAGAGAAGCTGAACGTTGAAATGGTACGGCTCGCCCCCTTTCAACCTGAAACCTTCAAAAGCTCACTTATTAAGGGCGCGCTCGCCCAAACCACCGCAACGCCATGCGACCCCGACTTGCTTACAATATAAAACGTCTCAGCCGAATTTCCCTGCAAAACGTGGGGCGAAACATGCTGCTCAGCACCGCGACCACCGTGATGATGGGACTGATTTTGTTCATCTTCAACGTGATCATGGTCTTGAACACCCTCACTCAATCCACCCTCAGCGACCTGGCCGACAAAATCGATCTGATTGTGTATGTGAACGATGCCAGCTCCATCTACGAAGTGAACAATCTGGTGGAAGAAGTGAAAGCGCTCCCCGAAGTGAAAGAGGTGGAATACACCAGCAGCGACCAAGCTTTGGAAGATTTCACCAGCCTCTACCCTGATAAAACCGATCCCTTCACGGTGTACGGCATCGAAAACCCTTTGCCCGCCAACCTGCGAATCGTGACTCAGACCCCTGACCAACATGAAACGGTGCTCAATCATTTAGAAGAGTCCCCCTACGCCGACCTACTCCTGGACGTGGAAAGCTCCGGCGAAAATCAAGTCATCGCGGCACGTTTGCTCAGCGTCACCGACTTCACTCAAAAACTCATCATTGGCGTGGTGGTGACCTTCATTCTCGGTTCACTACTCATGATCATGAACGCCATTCACCTCAGCATTTTCACCCGCAAAACCGAAATCCAAATCATGCAATTGGTGGGCGCCCGCTACAGCATGATCCAACTGCCCTTCCTGTTTGAAGGCGCCGTCTACAGTTTCGTCGCCGTGTTTTTCAGCTTCTTTTTGCTCATGTTCTTTTTAAAAGGAACCTCACTCTCCGACTACCTCAGCTTCCAATTTTATTGGAGTCCCCTCTGGCTCTTCCTCGGGGAAATGGCCGTGAGCGTTGCCGTGGGAGTGATCTCCAGCTATGCCGCCACGTATTTTTATCTCAAACGCACCCTGGTGCTTGAATAAATGATCCAGAACCTGACCGGCATCCTTTTGCGCAAACGTGAATATGGGGAGAAAGACCTCATGCTCACAGTGCTTTCGTGTACCGGCGAACGTCTGGACCTCGTTATAAAAGGCGCCAACATCCCCAACTCCCGCCGCCGCGCCCACCTGGAGCTCATGAATTTGATTGAAGGCACCACCTACCAAAGCACCCACAATCTGTATCTGCAAAATGTCCAAGTGAAAAACAGCTTCACGCACCTCAAAGAAAACGTCAGCCTAGTTTTCCGCCTCGCCATTTTTCTGGAAATTCTGGAACACGCTCTGCAATCCAAAGACCCTCAGCCAGAAATCTACGCACTGCTTCTGGAAACGCTGCAAAACCTCAACGCCAATCCGAATCCCTTTTTGCCCGAAGCCGCGCTGATAAAACTCGCCCACCTGCTGGGATTTTTGCCCAGCTTCAAACAATGCAATCTCTGCCACGAAGCGTTGGAGGACATCGCGCACTGGGACCAAGAAGCCGGCACGCTTTCGTGCACCGGCTGCCGCCAAGCCCACCACCGCCCACTAGAACTCAAGTACCGCAAAGCCTTCGAATTTTTTCGCCACGCCAGCGCCGAACAGTGCAGCAAAGTCCAACTCCAAGACGAAGAGGCCGAAACCCTGCGCGAATGGATTCCAAGTTTTTTCAGTTTGCACTTGGATAGACCTCTGAAAACTTTACAGGTTCAGGTCTCCTCAATATACTGAGGATATCCTAACCCCCGCCCATGAAAATCTACGCCAAGTATTTAGTTGAGTTTCTCGGCACTTTTGCGCTGACCCTGGTGGTCTCACTCTCGCTCGCTGGCACCTTCCCCGTTCCCACACCTGTACTCGCAGCCCTCACCTTGGGACTTTTTGTTTACACCGTGGGCCACATTTCCGGAACGCACATCAACCCAGCCATCACTCTCGGCGCCCTTTCGATTGGAAAAATTAAGCTCATGGATGCCGTTGCTTACTGGATCGCTCAGTTCGCCGGAGCCGGCCTCGCATGCCTGGTTTCCGCACAATTGATAGAACGAACCGTGCTCGCAACTTTCTTGGACCCTACTCTTGGAATGGTAGTAGTAGAACCCATGGTCACTTTAACCGAAGCTCTCGGCACCTTCTTCTTTGCGTTTGGCGTAGCCGCCGTTATTTACGGACGGGTGCCAAAAGACCTCACGGGAATTGCAGTGGGAGGATCTCTACTTATGGGAATTTCCATTGCTGCCAGCCTTTCGAACGGAGTGCTCAACCCAGCCGTAGCATTCGGAATCAGTTCCTTCTCATTCGCTTACCTAGTAGGCCCAATGATTGGCGCCGTACTTGGAATGTGGGCTTATAAGCTGGTGAGCGAAAAATAATTTACTTCGTAAATTTCAGGTTTTTGTACTGCGTGACCCTTCGGGTTCAGGACTTTTTGATTGAAGTTTTGGTATTCTTTTCGATACACCTGTTTATTTATGAAGGCGTATCAAACCAAAGCAAAGAAACTCTCGGGAACAAGTTATACTGAAGTACGTAGAAAAGCCTTTCGCCTATACCTAGATATAAAAAGAAAGAGTAAACGCAAACCCTACATTCGTTCAGCCTATTTCAAAAAAGACAAAATCTTCCTCGATTTATTCTGGAGTCATTTGTTTGAAAAGAAAAACTTCGCGGATTTAATGAGACGAACCAAACTCTATCCTTGCACAACAGAGTTGATAGAAAAATCACGATTAGCGCCAAGTTCCAAAGAAAACGTCGATAAACGATCTGAGATACTCCACCGATTTACAGGTATGACCGCTGAAGGAGAATTATTCTTTGTGCAGATTAAAGAAATCAAAAGCACTGGAAAGAAATGCTTAGTCTCTGCGTTTCCAATAGATTGATTACACAAAGAAAAGGCTTTCCGCTAGCTGTGGCTTATAAACCACGGGCCGAAAGTCTTTTCATCAGCATTATAGGAAAAGTTTTACACTAAATCAAGCCGAGCAAAACTATAAAACCTACCGCTTCGCCTTCCAATGTGAATCCATCAATCGTGCCTCCTCCAAACCATGGAGTTCTCGGCACGATTTTTTGTGAATACGAATGTATTGGCCACGCGTCACATAACCCACAATCGGATGGGGCGGCCGAGGTTTGCAGCATGCACTCAGCACCACCGGCAAGTCGGCCTCGCCTGTCACCAGCACTTCCTCGGTATACTCGGCCGGAATAATGATTTCTCCTTTTTTCTTTTCTTGCGCGGTATCATCCGGGTACACGGCTTTCACCAAGTGGAACGGCGTCACATTCCCAAGCCCCACGTTTTCCAAAAGCTGTTCGCGTTCGGGCAAGCTGCGCTCCTTGCCGGCGTAAACCTTAAATAGAGTCAGCTTGTCGTCCAAAACCGCTTTGCCCAAAAGCTGAAGCTCTTTGTTCACCATCTCGCGGCCGGCAGCCACGTTGGCCTCTTTGTCTTCCTTATTGAACCAGTTTTTTATCTTGCTGCGCGCCGATGAAGTCTTGGCCATGGAAAGCCAGTAGCGATTAGGCTTAGCATTGCTGCGAGTCACGATGTCCACCACTTCCCCATTCTGGAGTTCGTAATCAAAAGGCACAATTTTCCCATTCACCTTGGCGTTGACCATTTTATTTCCCACTTCGGTGTGCACGGCAAACGCAAAGTCGATAGGATTCGCACCCATACTCAATTCAATCACTTTCTCCTTGGGCGTAAGTACAAAAATCTTGTCGGGGTACAGATTGATTTCCGATCGCGGAGACGAATCAGCAAGCCCACGAAGCCACGCCAATTGTTCATCAATATTTGGTCGTAGCGAAAGTGATTGGCTACTGCGCCCTTGGCGAATCGCATCCAAATATTTTTTCTCAATTCCATTTTCTAAAAGCAAAGCCTCCACGCGCTTGCGCTCAGGCACCGTTAAGAACTGAAATTCTTCCAGCCATTTTTGAAGATCCGGCTCCAAGTCCGGCATTCGCTCCAATAGTTCGTGAATTTTTTGTAGCGCGTCCTTTAGCGCCTTTTGAATCTTGGCGTTGCCCGGCTTCTTCGCCTGTTTAGCCTGCTTATAAGTCCAATGCGACGCGATACCAATCTCCGCCTCGCGGTGCATTCCGAGTGTGCGGATCTGCACTTCGCTAGGCTCGTCATAAAGCTCGCCACCCAGTCCGAGCACCGTGGTGTGCAAACTGCGGTAACCGTTGGTCTTGGGCACCGCAATGTAATCTTTAAAACGCTCCTGCATCGGCAAATATTCCCCGTGCAAAAGTCCGAGCACGGAATAGAGGTGCGAAAAATCCTCCTTATCTCCCTCAAAGTCGTCAG
>CAYHHJ010000038.1:0-7731 GCA_964356405.1 uncultured Candidatus Peribacteria bacterium
CGAAGTTCTCTTTGTCTTGGATTCATGCTCGCATTATGCCTGAGGGCGCAGCTCTTTCAACGGCTTTTTCAAAAGCGGATGGACAAAATCTGGAGAAAGTTCCAAAACCCCTTCCATCACAAAATCCCGCTCCGTGAGCCGTGGATGCGGAATGGTGAGCTGCGGCTCATTCACAATCCATTCACCATAAAAGAGGATGTCTATATCGATGATACGGCTTTCCCATACTGGGCGGAGCCCAGGCTGCTCCTGTTTCTGCTTTCCAAACGCCACATTACCCATGTTCACACTCGTATCTCGTCCCATTTCCTTTTCCACCGTTTTGCAGGCCACAAATAAATCCTGCGGGCTGAGCTCGGTGATGCATTCCACCACCTGATTCAGATACATGGGTTGGTCGAGACCCCCGAGCGGAGCGGTTTCCAGAACACTGGACTGCCCCACCACCAGAACGTCGTGCTTCATGAGTAAATCCCTGGCCGTCACCAAATTCATTTCGCGATCACCCAAGTTGGTTCCAAGCCCTAAGAATACGTGCATCAGTTCCCTCGGTAAGTTACAAAACTCTCCGCCGTTTCCCACAAGATGACTTCATACAAACGGACCGGCAATTCGCCTACCAAGTCTTTCCAAATCTTCATCGCCACGAGTTCCGCAGAAGGATTTTCAAAAAAATCGTTCAAATTTTGATGGTCGTATCGTTCAATCACCTTCTCTTTCACTAAAGTCTTAAGATCCTTAAAATCCATCCCCATACCATCTTCCTGCACCGGCCCCTCCACCGTCACGCGCAACTTATAAGTATGCCCGTGCAGGTTTTCACACTTGCCATGATATTTAGTCAGGAAGTGCGCCGAGTCGAACGTAAAATCTTTGGAGACGAACATAACAAAGCTATTAAGCCACAGCCGACTCCCCTGTACAAGCTTGAACCTGAAGGACAGGCAGCGTAGATCCGAGACTTTCTAGAAAACTCACTACCACGGAATCCACGGTGGCCTCTTTTGGTTTAGCCAAAACTTGAGTCAAAAGTTGTGGGACCAACGCACCCTCATCATGAGCATAGATGCTTCCCAAAAAACGTGCCGCCTCTACTTCTGCAAGGATAGTCGTCATCTCCGCTTCGACGCGCTCGCTCTCTGCACCCCGAAGTTTAGCTAAGCGCGCCTCCAAACTATCAACTTTTTCAGCATTGGCATCAAAACCATAGGGACCAGGAACCGCGCTACGAAGAGGCATCATAAGATCAAATTAAGTGGCCTATTCAAACTCAGCCGACCTTAAAAGTCAAGACTATAGACAAACTACAGATTATTTCGCAATTCACCGCCAGCGGTGAATCCGTCAACACTTCAACCTTCTGTACAGCTCGCATTCTCGCACACATCGTGCACGCGCAAATAGTCCACGCGGCCCGCCAGTTGCAAAGTTGTCCACAGTGTCATCCCCAAACGGTCTTCTCCTAAAAAGCCCTTCCGGGACGTGCCCACTAAAATCGGGCAACCCAGTTCACGAAGCTCTTCAATCCGCTCCAAAATTTCGAAACTGTAGGAAGGGTCGCCACTCACAAAGGCACCCATTCCCGGATCCACAATCACCTCGCGAACACCAGCTGCCCGCGCCACCGCCACACGTTCACGCAAAAAGTCCTTCACCGTTTTCATGATGTCGTCATACTGAACCAGCTCGCGGTCCGTGCGCGGGCTATTTTGCTTGCTATACATCAAAACCATCGGCACCCCATACCTCGCCGCCACCTCAAAAATCCGCTCGTCTCCCCTCCCCGCCGTCACATCGTTCACCCAGTTTGCTCCCGCGCGCAACGCCGCCTCGGCTACCTCACTTTTCCAGGTATCTATAGAAAGCACCGCATCCGGTGCCGCCACCCGAATCCGCTGAATCACCGGGATCACCCGCGCCAATTCCTCTTCCAGGCTAACCTCCGTGCTCCCAGGCCCCGTGGATTCACCTCCAATGTCCAAAACCTCCGCGCCATCCGCCAGCATCTCCAGTGCCACGACAACTGCATCCTCCACGCCTCCGTGTTCCTTAAAACGCCCTCCATCAGAGAAACTGTTGGGCGTAACATTGAGAACTCCCATGAATTTAGTTTGCAGATCCATGACTAACCTTTACAGCTTGGAACGAGCCTACGAAAGGCCAAGCCTTCTCAAAGGACTTGCTAAAGAAACGATATGTTATATAATTCTAGCGCACTCAAGTTATAATAACTCCTATGAGCCCTAAACTTTTCCAGAGAGGCGTGATCGTGGAAGACAATGTTATAGATGCAATGATTTTAACGGACGGCGTGGTCAAACAATTGTGCGAGGAGCTTATTGTTATAGATTCCACGAGACTACCCCTCGAAGAAATAGCAGAAAAAGTACGTGCAGTTTTAACTGACAATATGCTGCTTACAAGTGACGGCAATTTCCCTCGTTACGGCGATGCAATCGACCTATTGACCTTACTAGGCCCTGACCTTGAAGCCCACGGCGTACGCGTATGTGTAAATACGGCTGAGGATGGTTTACCAGAACGAGTCACCAGACTCTTCCCCACCGCCGTGGCATTCTTAAAACCAACATCATTTGAAATAATGCAAGACGGCATCTCCACCTGCGAACCCTTTAAATACCCTAAAGACTAACGTTCCTCGTCGTTGTAGACGTGTTCGTATTCGCCTTTGGTGTAGTCATGAAGTTCGTCGGACTTGAAGAACCGAGGCACTTCTTTTCCAGCGGTTTCCACTGAATCGGAGGTGTGAATCACGTTGCAAGACACGCTCATGGCAAAGTCTCCACGAATGGTTCCCGCGTCTGCTTGGCGAGCCTTGGTGACTCCGGTAATCAGACGAACGGCTTCCACACATTCGAACCCTTCCCAGCACATAGCGAGCACCGGTGAGCTGCTCATGAACTCAGCCACTCCAGGGAAGAAGGGCTTATCCGCGATGTGCGCATAGTGTTCACGGAGAACCGCTTCATCGAGCGCCATCATTTTGCATCCAATCATTTTGAGTCCTTTTTCTTCGAATCGAGTGATGATTTTCCCAGCGAGTCCACGTTGGATTCCGTCTGGTTTGATGAGTACTAAGGTGCGTTCCATCATAAAGATTTGGTTAGAGAATTAGTTGAGTAAAGCTTCAAACTCCGCCTTGTCCTCGTAAGGACCAATAACGGCAAGTTGAATGAGATTGTCTTTCAAAATGTCCTGCGCCACACGCTTCACATCCTCGGCCGTCACCTTGTCGATGTTGGCTGAAATGTCCGCGAGGGTTTTGATTTTGTCGTAAAGCAGTTCGTTGAGCGCATGCATTTGTGCCACGCTTTCGCTGTCTTCCAAAGAAAGTACGAGTTTTCCTTTCAAGAATTCCTTTCCTTTTTTGAGTTCGCTCTCCGGCACCACTTCCCCGGCAATCTTTTTGTATTCTTCCACAATCGCCTTGATCGCATCTTTGATTCGAGTCACGTCCACTCCGGCGCGGGTATAGAAAGTACCGGTATCCAAATAGTCCTCCGTTCCACAAGAAATGTAGTACGCGAGACCCTTTTCTTCACGCACGGCAAGGAACATACGGCTGCTCATATTGCCTCCTAAGATAGAAGAAAGCACTTTGAGAACGTAATGGTCTGGATGTTCTTCAGAGTAACCAGGCACCCCACACACCACGTGCGCTTGTTCGGTTTTTTTGGTTTGAAGCGACACTTTTATACGAGTGGGCAAACCGGCTTCAAAAGGAAGCATGGCTCCCGTAGACTTGCGAGCTTCCATAGGGAAAAGTTCCTGCACCATGGCCACCACTTCATCGTGATCCACCGCTCCTGCCAAGGAAATCACCATAGCCTCGGGCACGTACAAAGATTCCTTATATTTCACAAAATCATCGCGTTGTAGTGCCTTGATCACATCCTTCGTCCCCACCTCGTCCCAACCAATCGGTTGATCCCCGAACATCCCGCGTTCAAAATTCCACGCCACTTGGTACATCGGCGTGTCTTGATACATATTGAATTCTTCCATAATCACCCCACGTTCCTTTTCAATTTCCTCTTGGTCGAAGCGCGCGTTCAGCATCATGTCAGAGAGCACGTCCATGGCGAGGCGCATATTTTGTGCCGCCGTTTTAACGTAATACCCCGCGTATTCTTTAGAGGTGAAGGCATTGAATTCGCCTCCCACAGAGTCGATTGCCTCAGAAACCGCCTTGGCATTTTTGTAGCGATTCGCTCCTTTAAAGAACATGTGTTCCAAAAAGTGAGAGATTCCGTTGATCTGTTTGTGCTCGTAGCGTGACCCTGCCTTAACAAGAACCAGTGCGGTCACCGCTTGGGTGCCTTGAATACGATCCGTAATGACACGCATGCCATTGGAAAGAGTGGTTTTTCGATGCATAGAGTTGGCCTAGGAAAAGGATTGCGCGGAGATGCTAGCAAAAGGTAAGATCGAAGTCCACTTAAACTATGGAATCCCGCATCAGCCTCAGCCGGCTCAGTGTTCTTTTCCTAGCCGTTTACCTCGTAACCGGACTCATTGTTATCCGTCTATTTTATTTGCAGGTGCTTGCCCACGGATATTACGAAGGAATTGCCCAAAGCGAGCAGTACGGATACACTACCCTACCCTCCCGCCGTGGAGAAATTTTGGTGGAGGATTACCACACCGGCGAACCGTATAGTTTAGCCACCAACACTACGCTCGCCATGGTCTTTGCAGACCCCACGCTTATTGTGGAAAAAAGCGACCCCAAACTGGTAGCAGAGACCCTAGCCCCCCTCTTATTTGATCTGGAAACGGAAAAAGAACTCGACCAAAAACGCTACGATGAAGAGTTGGAGGCTATCAACAAAATGGAGAGCCAAGTGCTGAAGGATGAAGCTCTGAGCAAGTTGAAACTGAAAACCGATGAAGAACTTTTTACTGATTACCAGACAGCTTTAATTGCCACGCTCGGCGACCAAACTCGCGACATCATTCTGCTACTGGAAGGCCAGGATATCGCGACTCAAGATGAGGTGAAATCCCTCAACTTAGATGGAATCGAAGTGACTAGTGACGGAGACATCTACGCCTACCCCGGCAAGATCAATGACAAAGGAGAAACCGCTGAACTCTTGGGAGCGGTTTTGGACTGGGAAACTGAGGATTTAGAAACCGTACTGGAGGGAAACAACCGGTATGTGGTGCTGCGCCGCAAACTCGACCCCGCTATTTCAGAACAAATCGACACCATCCTAAAAAAGGACCTCTCCGACGCTAAAATCGTTTCTCAAAAAACGGATAAGCCCGTGGACCCCGCCTTCTTGGGAATTCGTTTGGTAGACGAATATTACCGCCTCTACCCCGAAGAAGATTTAGCCGCCCAAGTGCTGGGTTATGTAAGTGGAGACGGTGGACAATATGGAGTTGAGGGTACTTATGACGAGCTTCTACGTGGACAGGATGGGATCTTCACCTCCAAAATAGACGCCAACGGGAACCAAATAACCGTGGGAGACAGTATTATTGAAGACGCAGTGGACGGAGCAGACATCACTCTGACCATCGACCGAGCTATTCAGACTAAAGTAGAAGAATTCCTCCAAGCGGGAGTGGAAATGTTCCGCCCAGACAGTGGACAAGTGATTGTCATCAACCCAAACACCGGAGCCATCTTGGCCATGGCGCAGTACCCCACCTTCAACCCAAACACATTCAGCGATGTCTTTGAGAAAGAAGAAATAGAAATTCCCGACGACAAGAAAGAATTCTTGGTTAAAAAAGGAACGGAAGAAAATCCCACCTATTGGTACTACACCCACGTGGATCCCGATGAGAAGATTCAAGTCTTCCTGGACCCAGACGTACCGGGCAAATACTATGCCTACAAAAACCAGTGGGGACCGGAGGTGTATAAAAACAAAATGATCCAAGAAGTTTACGAACCGGGTTCCGTATTCAAACCTCTCGTTGTGGCGGCGGCCATCAATGCCGGAGAAATCACCGCGTCCACCACCTTTATGGACAGCGGACCCATTGGAGTGGACTTCAATGTCTACACCGAAGAATACGATTACTACATTGAGACCTTCAACAAGCAGTATCACGGGTTTGAAACCATGACTCAGGTGCTCGAGCACTCCTGCAACACCGGGATGACCTTCATCTCCAAAAAGCTGGGAGCGGCCTTGTTCTACACCTATATTAAGGCATACGGCCTACTTCAAAAAACAGATATTGGCCTGGACGACGAAGTGCAAGGAGATGTGGAACACTACGACTCCTGGACCGAATCAGAAATGGTGACCAAGTCCTTTGGACAAGGTATTTCCATGACGCCGCTGCAACTCATCCAGGCTTACACCACGCTGGCCAACGACGGAACCATGATGCAACCCTACTTGGTGAAGAAAATTGAATACGCCGATGGAACGGTGGAAGACTTTGAACCGCAAGTAGTTTCCCAAGTGCTCAAAGCCGAAACGGCTCAAATGGTGACCGCCATGCTCACTTCCGTGGTGGCACAGTATTCCTCAAAAATTGCCCTCGACGAGCATTATATAGCCGGTAAATCCGGGACGGCTCAAACCTATAAAGGGGGCCAGGTACTCAGCGGAGCGGGAACCACCGAAACCACCTTCATGGGCTACGGACCCATCGACGACGCTCAATTCTTAGTACTAGTAAAAATGGATCTCCCAAGAACCACTGAGTGGGCAGAAGGAACCTCGGGTGTGGTTTTCCATCAAATCATAGAATTCCTCTTCGACTACTACAGTATTCCACCCGACAAAGAGCTAGGAACCACCGGGACCGTTGAACAGGTTCCCTGACTTGTGAACGGATTCACCAGCCGTTACAATGGGCGTAATTCTTCACACGCCGCCCTATGGAATTCATCGTTTTCATCCTGCTATTAGTAGCTGGATCTGCCCATGTTAGAATTGGAAGTCTCCAGGATAGAGTGGAGCTTTTGGAAGCCGGTAAAAAAGTACCTGAAAAAACTGCCGCAAGCGTAATCGTTGCAAAAACAACAGCTACTCCAAAACCCAGCGAAGGTTCTGCCGTATTCAAATGGCTGAGCACCGACTGGCCCATGAAACTCGGCGCCTTCCTGCTCTTCCTAGCCTTTGGATGGCTCACCAGTTATGCATTCATCAACAATTGGATCGGACCGATGGGGCGCATCGTACTCGGCCTCGTGGCGGGAGTGCTCATTGTTGGGTTAGGCGAATGGCGCATCCGTAAGTTCAACCATCAGGGTGCCGTTTTCATGGCTTTAGGAGCTGCGGTCGTTTTGGTCTCTCTTTTCGCCGCTCGTAATGCTTACGATTTCTTCACCCCTCTCACCGCACTCATAGGGATGTTTGCTGCGGCCGCCTACCTTAGCATCGCCAGCGTGCGGCACAAAAACAACGAACTCTCCATCGTAGGTCTCCTCATGGGAGGATTGGCACCACTCCTAATAAACTCTCCGGAGCCCAATTTCACTGGGCTCTTTTCGTACTTGTTCGTGCTCTGCAGTGGAACCCTTTTGGTCATGCAAATCACCAAATGGAAAGTCCTGCCCTTCCTCGCCTTGCTCATTATCATTTTCTACGGAGGACTCTCCAACCCTGCCATCGTAAACGAACAAGAGATCAGCTTAGTTTTTGCGGTGCTCTTTGGATTGCTTTTTTACTCCTGCAATTTATTCAATGTATGGACAGAAAAAAAGTCCACCGGCCTCGACATTGCTCTTGGCATTGG
>CAYHHJ010000039.1:0-3819 GCA_964356405.1 uncultured Candidatus Peribacteria bacterium
AGAAGCTTTTACAGAAAATCCGTGAATTCGTAGAAACCAGCAAAAATACCATCCGCAATCAGGTTCGAAAAATGGGAACCAGCTGCGATTGGAGCCGCGAGCGCTACACCTTCAGTGATGAGATGAACGCCGCCGTGAACGAACTCTTTAAAATGATGTACGAGGACGGACTCATTTACCGTGGAGGACGCATCGTGAGCTGGGATCCAAAAATGCAAACCACCGTGGCCGACGACGAACTGGAATACATCGAAGAAAAAATTCCGTTCTATACTTTTCAATACGGACCCTTCCAGATTTCGACCGCGCGTCCCGAAACCAAGTTTGGCGACAAATACGTGGTCATGCATCCGGACGACAAACGTTACAAAAAATTCAAGCACGGCGACACCTTTGAAGCCGAATGGATCAACGGTCCCGTGACCGCCACCATTATTAAGGACGAAGCCGTGGACCCCGAGTTTGGAACCGGAGTGATGACCATCACGCCTTGGCACGACGCGACGGATTTTGAAATTTCTCAGCGTCACAAGCTCGACAAGGAACAAGTGATTGGTCTCGACGGCTGCCTTCTAGAAATCGCCGGAGAATTCGCTGGAATGCCGATTGGAAAAGCGCGCCCAAAAATCGTAGAAAAACTCAAAGAAAAAGGCCTACTCGTAAATGTGCAGGAAGACTACGTGCACAACGTAGCTGTGAGTTATCGTGGGAAGGGAATCGTGGAACCACAGATCATGAAGCAGTGGTTCGTGGATGTGAATAAGCCTGCAATCGACTGGAAAGGAAAGCAGCTCTCTATTAAAGAAGTACTTCAAGACACCGTGCGTAGCGGAATGATTCGAACGGTTCCAGACCGCTTCGACAAAATTTACTTCCACTGGATCGATAACCTGCGTGACTGGTGCATCTCTCGCCAAATTTGGTGGGGCCACCGTATTCCGGTTTGGTATAAGGGCGAGGAAATGAAAGTGCAAGCCGAGAATCCGGGTGAGGGCTGGAATCAAGACGAGGACACTCTGGACACTTGGTTCAGTTCTCAACTCTGGACGTTCTCTACTTTAGGCTGGCCAGAAAAAACTCCGGATCTCATGCGATTCACCCCGAGCAGCTGTTTGGAAACCGGTTATGATATTCAGTTCTTCTGGGTGGCCCGTATGATTTTGGGCACCACCTACGCTCTACGAAAATCCGGCTTCAGCGAAGAAAAATCCATTCCATTTAAGGACGTGTATTTGCATGGCCTCATCCGCGATGTTCACGGAAAGAAGATGAGCAAGTCCCGACCTGAAACCTGCATCGACCCGTTGGATATGATCGAAAAATATGGAACCGATGCCGTTCGTCTCAGCCTCGTGATTGGCTCGACCGCTGGAAACGACATGCGTCTCTACGAAGAAAAAATCGCAGGGTACCGCAACTTTGTGAACAAGATTTGGAATGGGTCTCGCTTCGTTATGCTCAATCTCGACGACGATGACACTATCAACCCCGCTACACTTTCACGCGCCGACAAATGGATTCTCACGCGTCTCAACGAAATCATTGGCGACGTAACCGATCATCTGGAAAACTACCGACTCTCCGAAGCCGGCCTCATGGTGTACGACTTTTTCTGGGGTGAGTATTGTGACTGGTACCTGGAAATCAGCAAGGTACAAAAGAATCTCGCTGTGCTCAAACATGTGCTCAAAACCACGCTCACACTCATGCATCCTTTTATGCCTTTTGTTACCGAGGCGATTTGGGGCGAACTGTGCCCGGGCACAATGCTCATGACTACTCAGTGGCCCGTCATCAACCCCGACTATGCGTACTTTGCCGAATCGGACGAAATGGGTCGCATCATGGACCTCATCGCCGGCATCCGCGTGCTCCGTGCCGAAGCAGGAGTGGAAGCCGCTAAAAAAATTCACGCAATCATCATTGCTCACGAAGACATCGCGCTGGTGAACGACAAAGCCGACATCATCAAACGTCTCGCAAACCTGGGCACCCTCGACATTAAAGAGAATGGTGAAAAAATCGAAAAAGCTTTCAGCACCTTTGTAGGCGACCTGGAAATTTACCTGCCGCTCGCAGACCTCATCGATTTTGATGCCGAAATCAAACGCATCACCAAAGAAATCACCGAACTGGAGAGCTATTTCGCCAGCCTGGAGAAGAAACTTTCCAACAAGGCTTTCGTTCAAAACGCTCCTGAAGAAATCATTCAAAAAGAGCGCAGCAAAATGGACGAAACCCAGCAAAAGATGGAGAAACTGAAAAAGCAGCTCCTAGAGCTTGGAAAATAGACGATTTTCAGGTATAATGGGGAGATGGCCTCACAGAACCCCCAAATCGACGCAATCCTGAAAGAGCTAAAGTATTTAAAGTCTGAGAAGGATTTTGATCAGTTGCTTTTGCATTCGCATGCGGCTTTGGAGAAGTTTCCTGAAGAATCTCGCTTTCTGGATTTTTTGCACTACGCCCAGGAACATTACGTGAAGGAAAAGCTCGATTCTCAAATTGTGGATCAGCTTGTTGAAAAGAAAGACTACGCCGCGCTCGCCGCCGTTTACCAAAAACTGCTCACCATTCTGCCAGACTCCCGTGACCTCAAACATCGTCTACAAAAGGCTCGCGTTAAGATCCAAGAGGCACACAAGGATGAACTTAAAGGATACTACTCCCACGCCGCCGCTCACATTCAAGAACTGACTCAAAAAGGTGAATATGAAAACGCTGTGAATGCCTGCCATGAAATTTTAGAACAAGACCCCGAGAACAAAACTTTCATCAAGCTTTTAGTAAAAGCTGACTCTTTGCTCGACAAGGAAATGAACAAGCTCCTCGAGCTCTATTACAAAGACGCCATTCCTATGCTTTACAAGGAATACGCC
Organism: uncultured Candidatus Peribacteria bacterium; assembly: GCA_964356405.1. GTDB lineage: Bacteria > Patescibacteriota > Gracilibacteria > UBA1369 > 2-02-FULL-48-14 > 2-02-FULL-48-14. Next base: position 2,880 of record CAYHHJ010000039.1, read on the forward strand.
GCCGATCACGATCACTTTATAAAAATTTAATATGAATACAGAAATTTTAACAGAAGCGATCAATTACTTACTTATACTGCCCCAGACTTTTTTGCTGATCTTAATTGTCAGAAGCTTTTTTCGCTCATTCCGAGCTTTAAAATGGAAACTGAGAAAGTTTGGATGGAAAAATTTACTTTTAATTGCTGCAGAACTTAAATCTCCGCTCTTTGGAGCCCTAGTCATTCTTTGTGCCTTTGCACTCACGAGCACGCTCCTGGGAGCCGTGCCACTGCTTACGGAAAATTCAGCCGTGGAGCTGGAATTTATTCAAAATCCAAACACTATTTTGGAAGGATTGCTTTATATAGAAAACACCGGAATCATTGGGGTGAGCCTCTTTATTCTTGCAGGATTCTTTTATATTATGGCTGGATTTCGAGACTGGCTGAAATGGGTAGCGCGCTTCTTTATGCTAGCGGCCCCAGGGTATATTTTACTTCAGATTTTTCACTACGCGGTTTTAGCGGCGTAGCAGCTGATCCCGTCTTTGCCCGACTCCAATGTACTTAATAGGACATTCCAGGAGTTCTTCGAGACGTAGAACATAGTTTTTTGCGTTCTCGGGCAAATCGTCCCAGCTCGTCACGTCTTTTAATGACTGCTTCCAGCCCGGCAAGGTTTCATATTCCACTTCAACGGCTGCGAGTTCATCGAGCGACGCAGGAATGCTTTCCAAAACTTCACCGTTGAGTCGGTACGCCACGGCCACTTGGATTTCGTCGAGATCATCCAGCACATCCAGCTTGGTCAAATTGAGAGAGCTGAATCCGTTGATCATGAGTGAATAACGAGTCAGCGGCACGTCAAACCAACCGCAACGTCGAGGACGTCCCGTGGTCGATCCATATTCGCCGCCCGCTTCACGAATCGCATCTCCCAAACTGTCCAAAAGTTCCGT
>CAYHHJ010000039.1:3919-7581 GCA_964356405.1 uncultured Candidatus Peribacteria bacterium
CCCAAGATCACGGAAAGATTTTTGCTGTTCATGCTTGGATACTAGCGTAGAATGAGGCCCCGAAACAATATGAAAAAACTTTTCCTCGGCATACCCGTTCCCGACGCGCACATCGGCGCAATTGAAGGCTATTCTGAAATCTACAAAAGCGACCAGCACCTCAAGGACGCCAAGTGGACCACGCGTGAAAATTTTCATATCACCGTTTTTTTCCTGGGTGAGGTGGTGGACGCGCATCTGCCCGAAATGCAGAGCATTTTAAAAGGACTTTGCGCCCGCATGACACCCTTTGAACTCTACTCCGAGCGTATCGAATTCTTTGCTCACAAAATGCCAAAAATGATCTGGGCACGGCTTCAACGCAGCCTCGCCTTTTTGGAAATAAATCAAGAATGCAAAAAATTCATGAAGCCCTACCTGGACATGACCCTCACCGAAGAAATGAACGAACCGATTCCGCACATAACCGTGGCCCGGCTCCGCAATCCCGTTGATCCCAAACGCTTTTCATTCAAGCCTTTTGCACTTCCGCCCATCTCGGTTAGCGAGCTCTGTTTATTTGAATCCCTTTTAACGCCAACCGGTCCTTCTTATACTATTCTCGAACGATACCCGTTTGGGCTTTAAGGAGTCTTTTTTGGTGCTGACCATCGGCTTCATCAAAAAGGGTGTGACGTAAACGAGAAGAGCCGTTGCTCACTTCAAGTTCAATCCTTGCTCGTCCACTCGTTGTAGCTAAAACAGACTCAAGTTCCTCACCGGCATTGCATTTTTGTAGAGAAAAAACCTGGCCATCTTCCGTCGCCAGCCGGATCACTCCAACGGTGGCCCTTCTGTTCAAAGATCCATTGCGAGAGGCATAAGTGCGCGGATAGGAGGGGTCAGCTAGTGAGCCCACTCTAAAAATCCCCTCGATTTCAGCTCTCGTATATATAATTCCATCCCATAAAATTTCTTCGTTCGCTCGTAATATCCCGCTCAATTCAGGAACCCTCTCTTGATCCCATCCTCTCAAATGAAGTGGCTCCTTAGGAAAAGCTTTTGGGTTTTCCTCAACTTCAACCCTAAGCCCAGCCATTTTCTCTACCCGAAGATACAGTTTTCCAAAAGTTTTCATAGCGGACAGTATACATAACTTAACAAACCCACTCAAGCGCGCTAAGATCAAAACATGACCAACTCACCCCAGCAATCCGAAGAACTACTCAAGGTCTTGAAAGCCCGTTTTGAGAAAAACATGAATCGTCACAAAGGCTTCAAGTGGGCCGATGTGGAAGCAAGACTAGAAACAAATCCAAAAAAACTGTGGTCTTTGAGTGAGATGGAAAGAACAGGCGGTGAACCTGACGTAGTTGGACAGGATAAAAAAACGGGTGAATATCTTTTTTTCGACTGCTGCGCCGAAACCCCGGCTGGCCGCAGAAGTCTTTGTTACGACCGTAAAGCGCTGAACTCACGTAAAGAACATAAACCGAAAGACAACGTCATGGACGTGGCGGCTGCCATGGGCATCGAGCTTTTAACCGAAGAAGAATACCGCGCCTTGCAGGAACTTGGCGATTTCGATGCCAAAACCTCGAGCTGGATTCAAACTCCTCCCGAAATTAGAAAACTCGGCGGCGCCCTCTTTTGTGATCGTCGTTACGACACTGTATTTGTGTATCACAACGGCGCAGAATCTTACTACGCCGCGAGAGGGTTCCGAGGCTCTCTACGTGTTTAAACTACAAGCCTGCACATGAACCCCTACGAAGAAAAACTCAAACAATTTCTAACGGATAATGCCGTCCAAGCCGAGCACATTCATTTTGAAAACTCGGTGCATTCTGTGGAAGACGCGTGCCGTGAAACCGGCGCTCAGCCGGAAGATTTCCTCAAAACCATTTGTATGATTGGACAGGAAGGCCAGCTCATTGCGGCTGTGGTTCTTGGTTCCTACCGAGCCAGCACCACTCGGGTAGGAGAGGCTTTGAATATTCCTCGGCCCGAAATAGCCACTGCCGAACAAGCTCTGGAAAAAACCGGCTATTTGGTGGGTGGAATTGCGCCCTTTGGCTACGAAGCAACTTTTCTCATTGATCCACTCGTGATGGAAAAAGAAGTCGTATACGTAGGAGGTGGTGCACCCTCTGCCCTCACAAAAATTTCGCCAAAGGAAATACTACGACTCAATAAAGGAACTGTGCTTAGAATAAGGAAGTAAATTTAAAGCCGCTTCCCGGTAATCGTTTCAAAAACATACATAGAATCTCGGCCCGACTGTAGGTTTGTTTGGTGCATCTCCATAACTTCTCTATACATCGCCGTGGCGGCGTCCCCAAACACCAATCGCCCTGCGGTTTCGGATGGCTGTTGTTCAGCTAAAAAGGCTACCCGTACCGGGCCAGCGTCACTTTCCAAATGCATGGTCATTCGTGGTGGCTGAATTTCAGCTAAGGTGGTGCTAAAAAGATCTCCACGATTACGAACGCCAAGGGCGACATGGAACATAATCTTCCCAGCGTCTGCATCCTTGCTCGCAACAGCTTGCTTAAATACGTCATCATTCATAACTGAAACACCCAAGAGCCTTCTAAAGATTTCCTCTGCCACGCGGTTACGGCGGTGCTCACGGTCGTAGAGCGGCGTCAGTGGTTTAGGCGTTGCGTAGGCAAAGGGCAGTGGTGTACCTTTTTCAGGGTCTGTCTTTATTGGCAGCGCCTTTAGAACCTCCGTCTCAAAAACCGCTTGTAAAGCTAGGTAAGATTCACGGGTGAGAGGTAACTCCTCCGCGCCTTCTTTCATTCCCTCTACAAAATGTCCCTGCTCATTCTCGGACAGTCCGGCATCTCTGCCAATGGCTTCAAAATTAAGTTCTTTGCTCAGCATATTTCTTAAGAGTCGATATTAAAGCATAAAGATGTATTTTCAGCAAGCAATCTCTAGAGTGCCGTCAGAGTCTTGTCAATGTAGTCGATTTAGGTTTTAATATTAATCTCAACTAAGACAAATCATGCTAGAAAAAATTGCAGATTTAATTGAAGGCCACAAAACAAGGATTAAAGAAAAAGACATTACAGACGTGCTCAGTCTTAATATTTGGAAAACCCGCGCAAGGATCTTTGAGGATATATTGGCGAGCCGCACTCGTGAAGGTAAAGAGGCACCGAAATCAAGTATATGGCATTCTCCAGAAACTGATTTATCTCTTGATCTCTTCAAACTTACTTTAGCTGGAGTGGTTAATCGAAATTATTTTGAACGACTCACTTCCCAAGAGAGAGCTTGGGTTAGTAGAACAGATACATTTACGGAAGAAGAAAGGGAGATCTCAAGCAGACTTTCCTCCCCATACTACACACCAGGCAAATCACTTGCGGTTTACCGTCTTAGTGCCGAAACGGGACGAAGGCAAAGAGCAGCAGATTTGCAGAGTTATCCATCCTCAATGGTATTGGCTCGTTAATTGAATCGCATATAAAATTCCCTGTTGTCAGACTTTCAACAACGCGAGATTAAGGAGCTTTTAAATCTGCAAAGTTAGAAAACGACGAATTTCACTTTTGCATGTTTTCACGACTTCAGCAGTACAATACTAAAGCCTGGTGTAGAAGGGGCTGTAGCTTAATTGGCTAAAGCACTCGGTTGGTCAACTGAGCTGATGCGGGTTCAACTCCCGTCAG
>CAYHHJ010000040.1:0-7478 GCA_964356405.1 uncultured Candidatus Peribacteria bacterium
CGCTCACGAACACACCGGCGTCTTCAATAGCCTGTTTGCAAGGCTTAGCGCAGCGCTCAATGAGTTCAGAGGTGAGGTCTTCTAATTTACTGCGAGAGAGCTTCATCACCATGTGCTTAGGCCCATTTTTGTCGGCGGTGAGGAAGGGAAGATTGATTTCCGTTTCGTGTTGAGACGAGAGTTCGATCTTGGCTTTTTCAGCAGCTTCCTTCAAACGTTGCAGCGCAACTTTGTCGCTCTTGAGGTCGATGCCTTCTTGCTTTTTGAATTCGTCCGCGAGGTGATCCATGAGAATCATGTCGAAGTCGTCTCCGCCGAGGAAGGTGTCTCCGTTAGTGGACAATACTTGGAAAACGCCGTCGCCGAGTTCCAAAATGGATACGTCGAAGGTACCTCCTCCCAGGTCAAATACAGCAATTTTCTTTTCACCGGTGTGCTTGTCTAGTCCGTAGGCCAGAGCAGCTGCGGTTGGCTCGTTGATGATACGATCTACCGTGAGTCCGGCGATTTCTCCAGCCGTTTTGGTGGCCTGACGTTGTGAATCGTTGAAGTACGCAGGCACGGTGATGACGGCGTGGTCCACGGTGGTTCCGAGGTACTTTTCGGCATCAGCTTTTACTTTTTGCAGCACCATTGCAGCAATTTCTTCGGGTTGTTTTTCTTCTCCGTTCAGAACGATCACGGCTTCACCGTCTTTGCCTTTGCGCACTTCGAAAGGGAAGCGGTCGATGAGTTTTTTCACTTCGTCGTACTTGCGTCCGATGAGTCGTTTTGCAGAGAAAATGGTGTTGCTTTCATTCATCACCATTTGGCGCTTAGCAGGCTCTCCCACCAAACGTTCGGAGTCCTTAATGGCTACGATTGATGGGGTGGTTTGTTTGCCTTCAGCGTTGGCTATAACGGTGGGTTGACCCCCTTCCATCACGGCAAAACAGGTGTTGGTGGTTCCGAGGTCGATTCCAATGATTTTTGACATATTGATTTGTTAAAGTTAGCACTCACCATATTAGTGTGCTAAGTATTTCGGGTCAAGAGAAAAAGGGCGCAACTTGCTTAATTTGGTTTTTGACGTATAGTCATAATCTTATCACTTCTAAATTATGTCGTCACGAATGCTTGCTCCTGTAGCCATCGGTATACTTTTAGCTTCTTCTTCGGCGGAGGCGGGGATATCTGAAAAACCTGGTACGCTGGAGCGTCAACAGAGTGGGGACTGTTCTGGGTATCGAACTTTAACTCATGACATGATTCAGTTGGCTAATGCTCCGGCTGAGGATAGTTTTAAAGATTCAATACAAGCGAGCGTTGTAAAAAGACTTCCGGATGGAAATCGTCTGCAAATTTATACTCATGACGGTGAAATTATGGGGAATGTGAATGGCTCCGAGTGGCCGCCTGTCGAGTCAGCTTTATGGACTTCTAATGATAACAGTACCGCTTGTCAAAAGGAGCGTGCAGCTTTTAAAACACAGGCTCTGCAGTTTTTGAGTCAAGCTTCAGTTCCCGCATACCCATCCGAAGCTGCCTTTCAACCGGTATCTGGACCGGAACCAGTTATAGTAATCCCTACGGAGTCTAAAAATTCTGTATCTACTCGAAAAGTAGTGGAAGAGATGACTGATATGCTTGGTCACGGTGCTTGTAGGGATGCTCGTCTTTTAAATGGAGATGTGATTCATCAAATTGATGAAGGTGCAGGTTATTGGAAAAAAGAACTCAGTTTTTTAGCTGGAGGTTTTGAGGTACAAGTGACGGGAGTTACTGATACTTGTCATACAGCTCTTATGACTGCACCTAGTGAGTATAGTTCTGCTGCCTATCAATGGAGTTCTCCTTGCACTTGGGGAGCCAAAAGCATGAGAGGATTGGATGAAGCTCTGGGCACGCAGGGTACTAGGACGCTTGCTGCGCAATGTTTTGACTCTGTGGACAGCAAACGTGCCGTCGTGAAAGACCCCGTTGCTAGTATGGGCTTCAATTACTGATTCAGCAGCTGGAGATTGTCCGGCGTGAGACTGAATCTAAGATCGTTGTAGCCGAACAAAGCTTCTTCGCCAGCGGCGCTTAGGTAGAGGGTTTTACTTTTTGGGTCGAACCAAGCAGTTCCGCCTGGGCAACTGAATGAATTAGCACCAGCGGTGACGTTCCACACGATGCTGTCGAAACCAATTTCGGTTCCCACGCTGGAGGTGTACTCGCAAAAATATCCCCAGTGTTCTTTGATGGCTTGATTGAGCTCGGTTTCGCTGTCGGTTTTAAGTTTAAGTACCGTTAAAACGCCGTCGCCGCCGAGCGTAAATTGGCTTTCGTTTGCCGACACATGGATTTCCGTAACCGTGACTTCTTGGGCAATGCGATTTTCCGTTTCGTTCCCATTTTTGTCGTAAAGAGGGAAGGCGTATGCAGGGAATTCAAAAGAAAAACCGTAGTCCAAATTTGTGTAGATTTTTTTAGGAAGTGTGGCGCCTTTTTCTGGGATCACCACGTCAATGGTGTGGGTGGTTTCTGGCAGGATTTCGGTGAGCCAGGTGAGTTCAATGGAGTCGTTGTTTATGGTTTGTTCCCAGATTTTTCCCAGGGGTCCAACTTTGGTTATGGTGTAGAGGGGCGTAAGTGGGTCGGTGAAGGTCACTTTATAAACAGGGAGTCCGACGTCTAGCAAAATGCGACCTCGTGTTTCATCGATCATTTCATAGGGCGTCTGGCGGTCGAGTTCGGCAAACAAATAGGGGCCGCCGGTTAGATGATAGGTGCGAGCAAAGTGTTCGCCACTGCGGTAGAAATCTTCCCACAAAAGCTCTGCACCTTGGTAGGCGGCAATGGTCGCGAGGTCGGTTTCGACAGTGGCCTTATAATACGTTTCATCGGCGTCGATTTTTTCGTTGATTTGTTCCAAATTTAGCTCGTCATCTTCTGCATAAGGCTCGGCAAAATTCTGCCATTCGTTGAAGTAGTGTTCGTTTGCTGAAATCACCGTGAGATGCTCTTCGTTAGTGCACGCAGTGAGCAATAAAAGGCTGAGGAAAAATAGTTTTTTCATTGGGATAAGAGTTTTTGAGATTCATCCAAAGCTTCGTTTACGTTGTCTTTGTTGATCATAAAGCTGCCGTGGTCACCGATGGGATCTTTAATAAATAAGTCTACGGTTCCGCCCAAAGCTTCTAGGCGTTCTTGGGTTTTGGTCATGCCGTCACATACGTGTACTTCGTATTTGCTCAGCTCATTTTCATCTTCGGCGCCGCAGAATAGAATCCAGTGTGTCCCTTCAAATAAATCCTCGCCATAGTCACCCGTGAGGATTTCTTCATAAAGCGGATAGTCGTCTTCCCATTGTCCTGAGTTGGCGATGTTCACGCCAAAATAATTGTCGCCGCAGAGTTTATCGTAGAGGGCCACGCCGTAAGAACGTGCGCTGCCCATGCTGAATCCTTCAAAAATAACGTGGCCTGGTGGCACTCCTTTTGAAGCTAGTTCTTCTGCGATCAAAGCGTAGATCCGGTCCGGTTCGTAGTAGCCCACATTTTCCAAGCTGCGTCCAAACCACCATTGCAAGCCGAGATACGCTACCTTTCTTTCGACGAGTCTTGGATGCCAGATTTCAAAATCTTTCACGGCCCAGCTTCCATGTCCGTGCAAGGCAACTACTACGGTGTCTTGGGTGACATCAAAACCCTCTGGTTGCCACCAGACTGCGTAGCTCATGCCATTGTCCACAGGGATGATTTCGGCGTCGTGGTTTTCGGCGAAGGTGTAGGCTTCGGCTCCCGACTCTTTATCGGTTCGTGCTAGTTCTTGTACGTCACCGGCGGGCAGGTGAGGCGCGGGCGTTGCAGTCTCCGTGCAGAAATCTTTTTGAGTTTCTGTGGCTGTGGTTTCGATTGGAGTTTCAGTGGGTGCACTGCACGCGGTGAGCAGCAAAGAAACGGAAAAGCCGAGAGCGAGGATTTTTTTGAATTGCATGCGATAAGATTTAGGCTTTCGTTTCAGCTCGGCCGACTTGAACTTTGGCAGGGCGGATGGTTTTGCCTTTGAAAGCATAGCCTTTTTCAAAAATCTGTACCACTTGGCCGGCAGCGCCTTCGCCTTCCATCAGTATGTCGTGTTTATTTGGGTCGGCGGGTACGCCCACTTGGTCGATGAGCTCGAGCCCGAGCGCAGCGAGGGCGTTCATTAAATTGCTCTCGATTCCTTGAATGCCTTTCACCCATTCTTCTTCCTCTAAATCTTCGGGAATGATTTCAAAAGCGCGGGCAAAATTATCGAGCGCAGGGAAGATGGCTTCGAGTAGACGCATGTTGGCGTAGACTTGAATTTCTCCACGTTCTTCTTCGGTGCGGCGTTTGAAATTCTGTAAATCGGCCATGGCGCGCTTCGCCGTTTCGGTCATCGCCGCGAGCTCCGTTTGAAGCGCTACGATTGGATCGTCTTGTTGCGTTTGGCCAGTGGGTTGAGTGGTATCGTCTGTCATAGTTGATTGGTTTCTAAAAGGTTACGAACTTCGGTCAGAATAGAAGAGTTGTACGCGTAGGGCATGCGTTTGGGGCCAAGGATTCCAATGGCGCCGCGGTAGCCGTCGTAGTCATAGCTTGCAACGATGAGCGAGCAGCTGTCAATTCCTTGCAGAATATTTTCTTCGCCGATGAATATTTTTGGCTCGGGGCCCAGTTCTAAATTTCCGAGGCCGGTTAAAAAGTGGTCGCGGTCTTCAATGACTTCCATCACTTGGCTGGCCTTAAGTGGAGACTCCAAAAATTCCGGCTGGCGGAGCATTTTGGAAAAGCCCATAAAGAAGTTTTTTGTGGAATCGGGAATGGTGGCAAACACCATATTCGGCGTGGCTTGCGAAAGCAAATTCACCGCATCGTGCACACGTTGTTTTGCGCTGGCGGCGCGGCCGTTGTCGCGCAAAGTAGACAGGGTTTTGTGGGCGAGCGCCTTAGCTATTTCAAAGTCGGCGAGTTCATCTACGTAAAAACGGTAACCCTTGTCGGTGGGCACGCGACCTGCGGATGTGTGCGGTTGCATAATAAGTCCCTGATCTTCCAGCTCCGCCATATCGTTGCGCACGGTGGCCGGACTAACCTTAAAGTTATAGGTCAAAATGATGGTTTTAGACCCAACCGGTTCCGCCGTCTGTACGAAGTGGTCAATAATGGCGCTTAAGATCTGGTTTTTTCGATCGTCGGTGTGCATACTTAGTTTATAAACGTTCCCGCTTTAAATCTCAAGGGGGCTCTTGCCAAGACCCCCAATCGTGGTAAAATTACTTATCTCTTAAACAGGTTATGGCTGTAGACGAATCAGGCGTTGCGGAACAACTTGAATCAGATGGTACGCTGGCCTTAAAACCGGGCGCAGACCAGGCTGTGCCTAATTTTGTTGTAAAAAATCATGGACGCCGGGCTTTAAGATTGGTTGGTGCGCCGCCTACAGAAGATGAAATTGCAGATCGGTTGGTTCGCCTCGATGACGTCGGAGATTTTACTGAGTTTGCTGAACCGGGCAGCGTTTCTTATCAATTGATGGAAAAAGTATTTATGTTGCCTCACGAAAAGGCACTAGAAAAGTTGAAACTGATTTTAGATAAAGTGGCGGGTTCTTTGCATCTACGCCCCGTTGTGGCGGCTTTAACGAAAGCTATTGAAGACAGACGGCTCGAGGGCATGTCGTGGAAAGAAATTACTGATGGAATTAAACTGGAAATACCACTGAAGGGTTATGCCATTACTGTGGCGGATATCAATGCATACACTGCTTGTCTTTTGAAAGGGAAATATCACGAAAAAGTGGAGGCAGCCACCGCCATTGCCCGCATGTTTAATGAGGTGGCTAAGGTAACGGGTGCCGTTTTGTTGGAACCTGTGGAAGGTGATGCGGGGATGTTTCTAACCTTCAACGCGGCGCAACAGGAACAATTGGAAATTGAACTCAAAAAGCGAAAGATTCCGATGAAGATTAAGATACTTGAAAAGGAACTTTACCCGAATGGAACGGATAAATATCCAGTGGATCCTGAAACCGGTGAGCGTGTATTTACCAAGAGTGTGGGAATGCACATCCTGCAGCAGACTCCTGATGAGTTAAAAATGGTGGTTTACTCAGGAAAGGGAAAAGCAAAAGGAGCCGTGGTGGTGCGTGGGGAGGCACGCGATGCTGCAGTGGCTTATCAAAAAAAAGCAGGCCCAGGAGTAACTCTTAGACGAGACTTGCCAGGACAAGATTGTGAAAATCCAGAATGGAATGAGGAGCCTCAACTGCCCGATACCGTGAACGTGGCGGTTAAATTGATTGAAGCACTTTTGAAGATTAGTCCGTATTTGGCGGCGGCTTTTCAGCGTCTGCTCAATCCATCACAGGCTGAAGAGCCTGAAATGATAAGTTCAAAAATGAATGCCTATTATTTTGCGTTGGAACTGAATCCTTCTCCAGAACACGATGCTGAAAGTATAGATGCCTTTTGGCATTTGCTAACCGAGGAAGGCACGGGAGATGACCGCATTCGTTTGTTTAAACCGGGAGGCAGCCGGGGTATGCACTTTTGGACACAAGGAATCGTCACGCCAAAAGATTTTACCGAAGCCTTTGCTGCTTTCAACCAGAGAATCAACCGTTTTGCCAAGGAATGTGGGCTCACTTTCCGCTTGAGTTTAGGGTACGAAGATGCGCTTGAACTCATTCCAGTGCCAGATAGTTTTCAGGTGGATGCAACGGGTCCTTCCATTGTGGCTACGGTTCGTGGAATCGCGGCGTTGGAAGGAAAGGGGAATGGAAACTGGATCAGTGTGGATCGCAGCGCGGTAACCGCCATGGGATTAGTGGGAGTGGAAATGACCACGATTTATATCAAGGGAACACCGTATCAAGTCGTCCAGGTTTGTCTGGGGCCGGATGGAAAATGGGAGGTGCGTGAAAGTTTAGTGGGACGCGAGACACAAGAGGCCGAGATCAATTCTTTTATAGAATCATTGGGTTCGAATGGAGTGGCACTGCGAGTGCATAAGCCTGCCAATGCCAAAGAATCCGGGTACGGGGAATCCGCCTTGGTTCGTGCTGCTGAGCGTGTTGCCGCAAGCAAAAGTATTCAGGTGATTCAATTGAAAAATAGGGGCACCTTGTTTGATGAACTCGAAACGCAATTGGGTCATAGTTGTGAGGAACTTATTCAGAATCCGCAGCTTTTGACGCGTAAGGTACTTTTGACTTTGGACGAAGATTCTTTCAGCCCTGATTTAGCCGCTCGACTCGACCGTTTTCTCTTTGCCATGGCGGGTACGCCCCTGGGAATTGTGTACACCGGTGCTTATCAATTCCGTCCGGAAGCTTTGATGGGAGATGCCTATAATGGAAGAGAACTCAGCAAAGACATGGAGGTGGCTGCATTGAGTCCTGAGGCTGCTTTGGATCTTATTTTTAAAGCTCGACCTGACTTGCAAAAACAGGATCGTCCCCTTATTGCTCAATTGCTCGCTGAATGGGGT
>CAYHHJ010000041.1:0-7386 GCA_964356405.1 uncultured Candidatus Peribacteria bacterium
GAAGCACAAGAGATCAATGAATCCGCCAAGCACCGCATCATCGGACTCAGCCTCGAAACCCGCCCAGACCACATCACCGAAGACGAAATCAAACACATGCTGAAGCTCGGATGCACCAAGGTACAAATCGGCGTGCAGCACATCGACAACGCTATCCTAGAGCTGAATAAACGCGGGGAAGTCATCGAAGACACCATTCGCGCTATTCGCCTGATGAAAGATGCCGGTCTCAAAATCGCCACCCACCTCATGCCCAATTTGCCCGGCAGTACACCCGAAAAAGACAAATGGATGGTGCGAGAATTTTTCGAAAATCCCAACTTTAAACCAGACCAACTTAAGATCTATCCTTGCGTGGTGACGCCGTACGCGGAGCTGGAACAATGGTGGAAGGAGGGCCTCTACGAAGCGTATTCCGATGAAGTGCTGATGGATATTTTGATCGAAATGAAACGTCACATCCCCGAGTACGTACGCATCGAACGGCTCTTCCGCGATATTCCCGGCGAATCCATTTTAGAGGGCAGCCAGATGACCAACATGCGCCAGCTCCTCCAAGCAAAAATGGCAAAAGAGGGTATCATCTGCCACTGCATCCGCTGTCGCGAAATCAAAGGAGACGTCTTCGATCCCGACGACACCGAACTCCGCGTCTTTGAATACGAAGCCTCCGAAGGTAAAGAATTTTTCATCAGTTTCAACGACCCCGTGCGTGACAAAATCTGCTCGCTCCTGCGTCTTCGTTTTTCTTCCTACTCGCTCCAAGCCAAACCACACTTCATCAAAGAGCTTGAAGGCGCTGCCCTGGTCCGCGAAGTACACACCTACGGCGCACAAGTTCGCGTTGGCCGCAGCGACGAAACAGCCTCCCAGCACGGAGGCCTCGGCCGCCGCATGATAGCAAAAGCCGAAGAAATCTCCCTCGCGGCCGGCTTCAAAAAAGTCGCCATCATCGCCGGCGTGGGCACCCGAAATTACTATCGCAAATGGGGCTATGAACTGGAAGGGACTTATATGACCAAACGGCTCACTTAGCAGCCTTGTAAAAAACGTCGTTTTCAGGTATAATTAGGAGATTTAAAACGACATATGGGTGTAAGTGACGCAAATCTAGACGCTAAAAAAGCTCCCGCTGACCCGCTTGAAAGCGCTCGTGAACAAACCGAACGTGAGCTTCGCGAAGGAGTAGATGCTCGGCTGGATGAACAGGAGAAAAAGGATCCAATCCTAGTAGGAATTGAAAGTATTGACGCCAATAAACCAATCTCAGAACAGCTAGAAAAAATGGGGGATCTTGAAGTGGTCTTGGATGAATTGGTTTTACTCGCACTAAAAGGCGGAGAAAAGAAAGAAGATTTACTAAAAAGCCCTTTAACCTTACAAGGTTACGCCAAAAATAAAACTGCACTCGCCGCAACAGCAAAATTCGGCGAACTTTTAAGTGCTCAATCCACAGAGGCCTTAACATGGTGGAAAGCAAATCTCGAAAAAGGTGCTGAACAGTACGACGACGCCGTAGAAGCCAAAGAAAAAACTGAAAAGGGTGAGAAGCCAGAGGGAACCGAATGGATGAGTCCAACGGTTAAATGGGGCCTCATTGCTGCAGGTGCCGCCGGCGCCGCTTACTTTTTATACAAGTGGTTTAAAGGTGAAGGTAAGAGCAAAAAAACAAGCGATGCAGTTATTGGAGGTGCTTTAGCTACACTAGGAATTGGAACCCTACTCGGGTCGGAGACCTTGGGAAAATGGGCAGCTGACTACTTAAATCTCGATGTATCTGCAGACGCAGTGAGTGACCTACTTAGTGGAAAGGGACTCAGCTCGATTCTATTCAGCTCTCGTGAGCCAGGCATCAAGAAAGCAGCCAAAAAATTGGACATAACCGAGCGAACCCTTATCGATTTAAAGGACGTGAAATGGGGCGACTTTTCTAGCTTCAGAACAGATGTTACCCGTACTGGAAGAAGTTACATGGGTGCCATTTTAGAATCGGCAGGTATGTCAAACATTCCGGGCGTGAGCATTGACGACGATTCAGACACGGCTCGTGAAGAAATTAAATTGGAATCCTTCATTAAACGTCATCAGGATAAAATAAAAGGAGACATCGATAAAATGAGCATCGGAGAGATATTGAATCAGTTAGAGGCCGCTGGTGTATTTGGTAAACCAGAACACGCGGACGACAAAAAAGATGGAGACAAAACCGATGATGACTCTGAGAAAGCTCCCGGAGAAGAAGGCTCACCCGAAGTAAGCTCAGACCTATCCAGCATGCCCACGGTATCAGGGGTTATCAGTTCGATAGTCAGTGGAGAAATGGACTGGGATGAAGGTCTAGCAAAACTAAAACCTGCCGTAGATGAAGATGGTGGAGCCATTGGAATAGTAGACGGTGTACTTTTTGTAGGAAAGGGCCTACTGATAGTCCCTCTCAGTAGCATCGAAATTGTGGTTGAACAGGTAAAAGACATGTACGACTGGACCACCGGTAACGGTAGCCTTGGTGAAGCTGTTTGGTCCAACAATCAAATCGCATGGGCCGGCACCTACGCTGCTGCCTACGCAGCAAAAGCAGTTTACACAGGTGTTAAAGGCGGAAATTTAGGCCTTATGCCCGTACTTGGAGAAGCTATGAACGGAGGTTTGCAGGGAGTTATAGACTCCTACTTATTCATACCAAAAACGGTTATTCGTGGATTAAAGTGGAAAATCGAGGGCGGACAATTGGTGGACTTTGCACGTCTTACGGCAAAAGAACATCTGCCATTCATGTCTCCAGCTGAACGTGTTCATGTCCTACACGAACAAGCTTCCTACTACGGTGAACGCTACAAGTATTACCACGAAAAACTAGAGGTATTTGAAAAGAGAAAAATGAGCGGAGAAGTAAAAGCGTCCTGGTATGAAAAAATTTATGGAAAGAAATGGCTAGAAAGTATGATGGAAAAATACGCTGAGCGATTTTTGGATAGCAGAAAGGCATTTTTAAAAGAAACAGGCGCGACTGACGCTCTTGGCGCTGACGTTAACCTCGCCTCGGTAAAAACCGGCCACGATATACAAGGACGCTTGGCAGAGGCAGCCGAAAACTTCGTTACAGAGAATCCAAAGGCTAACCTACCTGAGCTCCCAGCTTACCGAGTAACTGCCCCAAAGTATGCCACTCATGCCGAGGCTACCGCAAAAGGAGCTCTAGAATTGGGAGAAGGTAGAGTCACTGCTGAACTAGGCACCAGGATGGAAGCCCTAGGTCTAAAAGGTGACAGAATTACACTCAAGTTGCGAGAATACGGCATGACAAAAACAAACCTTGAAGACCTCTGTACTGAATTAGAACGAATAGGTGGAGGCGATCCAGCTCTAGCTCAAAAAGCTGCACGAGACTTAGAAGTGGTCTTATTCCGAATCAAAAACCCCACTCTATTTAAGAATTTAAGCAAACTTGGTAAAGCAGCCGGAATTATAGGTACCATTTACATGCTCTACGATTTCCAGGAATCCGAAGACAAATGGAATACCATTGGAGAAGATGCCAGTATGCTTGGCAGCTTCTATCTTGGTGCCCGCTTGACTGCTGCGGCAATCCCTCATCCAATTGGAAAAGTAGTTGGTGGTCTTGTAGGAGGAACCGTGGCTTCATTTGGAGGCCAGGCTGCCTGGAATTCAGTCGGGAAGCCTTTCCTTCAAAAGAATTTCCCAAATCGACAAGACTTTTTTGAAAACTCTATCGTAAGTGGAACAGGAACCGTCTTAAGTCTTATGACCGGAGGAGTTCTTATCAACGATATAATCTTTGCAGCCGATGCTATGGGAATCGGCGATGGCGTTGACGAAGAAACCGATCCAATCGCTTACCTAACTGATTCAAAGTACATAGGTCATTATGATTTTATTGATGACGTACTTGCCGGAGAAAAAATAATGGCCATGGGTGAACACCGTATGCATGACTTGAGTGAACTCCGAAGTAACGGTAAGGAAGCCCTAGAAGGTGCACAGGCTGAGATAAAGGATCTACAAACTGAATTGACTGAATTGGAAGCCGAGGAACTTACCGCCGATGGTATAGACCGTAAAGAAGATATAACGATTAGAAAAGATGAGATTATTGAAGAGATTATGATTTTAGAAAGAGCTTCAATCCGATTTCAGTCCTACACTGATGACTCATGGGTCGACGTTAAACAAATGGAGCTCATCTACATGCAAACGGAAATGATCAATCCAGCCTTTGAAAAATTCCAGACCGTTGTCGAGAAGAAATTTGGCGCCGAAGGACTTGAGGCATTTGCTCGTTTGATGGGTAGAATGCAGGAAGGCCGTGAAGGTGTTAAAGGTGATTACGAGATGCAGGTATGGCAATACCTCTGTGATCAAAGTGTAGAGCTTGGGGAAGGGGAGTCACTCCCATTCGCCGACTTTGCAACCTTCACCGTTTCAATTTACCAAAGTGCAAAACAGTTAGAAGGAATAAAAAAAGAATTTGCCTCTGAAAAGGGGACTTCGCCGGCAGGGGAAGTATCTCCACCACCTGTTGAAGAGGATTTGGCCGCCTAGTAATCCTACACAATATATCTTGTGCGAAGTTAAATGACCGTTTTCCTGAATCGATCCAAAGCCTCCACTATAACGACCACGCTTCCACCAAAACTTCCCCGCATATCTTCCACCTTATCTCCTGGTGGATTTTGTTTGGATGCATTTAAAAAATCCATCGCAGATCCTGGACCTTCGTCATCACGAGTATCAGCTGACATCATCTCACTCCTCACCATGCCGTCAAAAGCTTCGTTTATAGCCATTATTTTTAATTAAACGACTTACGCTGCGTCTGCAATTTCGCTCAGTGCCTCCAAAGCAGCGATTTTTTCTTGGAGTTTCGGATATTGCCGTAACTCTAGATCTTCGTCAACTAAACGTTCTGCTTGTGCACGTACACGGTTCAGCATCTCCAAGTCCGTGAAACTCGCCATTTTTAAGTCCGGCAATCCACTTTGTTTAATTCCATAAATTTCTCCCGGTCCACGCATTTGCAAATCGAGTTCGGCCAAATCAAACCCAGAATTATACTTCACCATATACTTGAGTCTTTGCAAGGCTGCGTCGGAGCTTGAATCTGTAAACAGGAAGCAATACGACTGATGTTCACCGCGTCCGACCCTCCCCCTAAACTGATGGAGCTGGGCGAGGCCAAAGCGATCCGCGCCCTCAATCATCATGATGCTGGCGTTGGGCACGTCAATTCCCACTTCGACAACGGACGTGGAGACCAGTATGTCCACTTCGCCGCTGGCAAATTGTTTCATCACCTCGTCTTTCTCTTCGGCCTTCATACGTCCGTGCAAGAGCGCTAAACGATGATTGGGGAAAACATCCGACTTGAGTCGTTCATACTCCAGCGTCACGGCCTTCACTTGAATAGCATCGGATTCTTCAATCAGCGGACAAATAATGAAAACCTGTCTTCCCTTTTGAACCTGATCCGAAATCCAAAAGTACGCATCGTTACGTTTATCTTCCGGTACGAGTCGCGTTACAATTTCCTGACGTCCCGGTGGCAGTTCATCCAGCGTCGACAGATCCTGATCGCCGTACAAAGTCAGCGCCATGGTTCGCGGAATGGGAGTCGCCGATAAATTCAGCATGTGCGGATTGCCGTGTATTTGGAATACCGCACGTTGTTTAACTCCAAAGCGATGCTGCTCATCAATCACCGCAAGGCCCAGACGAGAAAAGCCCACTCCTTCTTGTATCAGCGCATGCGTGCCAATGACCAAATCACACCGACCAGTCGCCAGCTGTCCTAAAATTTCCTCGTGCTCGGCATTCGACGTAGAACCTGTAAGTAACTGCACGTTGAATCCGAACGGTGTCAACATGTGCACCAGGGTTTTAAAATGCTGCCTGGCCAAAATTTCCGTCGGCGCCATAAGTGCCGATTGGTAACCCGCCAGCTTCATAGCATAAATCGCCGCAGCCGCCACCACCGTTTTACCGGCCCCCACATCTCCTTGAACGAGGCGAATCATCGGGAATCCCTTGGCAAAATCTTCAAAAATCTCCGCTATCACGCGAAACTGCGCTCCCGTGAGTTTGTAAGGTAGCGAATCAAGGAACTCCTCTAAGTTCACATTTTCCAGTTTTTTTCCTTCACCAGAAGCCGCCACTTTCCAAAGTTTTTTTCGTTTCAGTGCTAAGAATTGCAACATAAATAATTCGTCAAACGCCAAACGTTCTCGTGCCTTTGTCAAATGCTCCTCATCTTTGGCGAAGTGCACATGGTAAATGGCATCTGGCAGCCGTATCAAACCTTCCTCTTGCAAAATTCGCTCCGGCATAAAGTCCTCAAAATACTGCGCATAAGGCAACATCATGTGAATCTTTTCCCTTAGCCACTTCGATGTGATCTCATCTTTTTCAGGGTAAACGGGCACAATTCGCCCGGTGTGCAGCAGCACCTTAGCCGGTTTTTCGTACTTAGGACTCAGCATCATCATCCTCCCCTTTTCGAACTTCAATTTTCCCGTGAGAATAATCTCGCTCCCCTTAAAAAACATAGACTTAATGTGCGGCTGACTGAACCACATCACCGGCAATTCCCCAGTGTCATCCTGCACAACCGCACGAGTCATCACCTTCCCTGCCCTAGTCGGCACATTCAGGATAGATTTGATCTTAACCTGAACCACATTCACCTCATCCGTCCGCATCTCATTGATGCGCGTAAAGTCCTGCTCATCTCGGTAATCTCGTGGAAAATACAAAAGCAAATCCCGCAGCGTCTTAATCCCCATCTCCTTCAAAAGCGCGATATAATTCTCGCGAGTCTTCAAGATCCTGGCATCGAGTCGATAGTCGATCATTTTAATAATTAAATTGCCAAAGTATTGGTAATGAGTGAATATCCATTACAAGACATATTGAATGTATAAACACATGATGCAAGAAATCAAATTAAAGTTCAATGGACCGAGAATAGGATATAACCCTTCAAATATCGAGGAGATCTTAAGGGAATTTAAGAAAATTGAGTCAGTAGATCCTAAAACAGTAGAAAAATTTACCGTCGATATATCACGAGTAACTGAGATACACTTGTTACCAAAAGTTATCTTATGGGGATTACTTATGGCACAGATGAAGCGATTAAATTGTAAAAAAGAAATTATTGGCAATAAAACAACTATAAGTGATTTTAACGGTGATAAATTTTTCGAAAGACTTTCTGGTAAAAAAAACTGGTCACTAGATAAATCCTGTCTCTTAAGTTTTGAATCGTTTCACATTAATCCAAAAGTGGATGAGAACGAGAACGAAAAGATTTCAGAAATAGCAAAGAAGGCCATGACTGAAAGATTCGATACAGAGAATGAATTTCATAAA
>CAYHHJ010000042.1:0-7215 GCA_964356405.1 uncultured Candidatus Peribacteria bacterium
TTCCTGCGGCCTTGGTTGGATTCTTTTTGGAAGACCAAATCGATGCGCTGTTCCGCAGTGCACAGTCCGTTGGAATCATTTTACTGCTCGTGGGACTGCTCTTTTTCATCCCTCAACGAAAAAATAATAAGCCACTCACTTGGTGGCGTGCCCTTCTCATTGGATTGGCTCAGGCCTGCGCCATTATTCCCGGTGTCTCCCGCAGCGGCTCAACCTTGCTCACGGGTACTCAACTCGGTATGAAGCGTGAAGACGCCGCCCGGTTTTCTTTTCTACTCGGCTCCATTGCCATTGCAGGTGCGGGACTCCTAAAAGCACTAGATACCACTGAGCTCCAAGTAGCTGCCCCCATTTTATTTACTGGATTCCTCAGCTCTTTTTTGTCAGGATTACTCGTGATGTCCTGGCTCATGAAATACATTAAAAATCATTCGCTCAGCGTATTTGGAGCTTACCGAATAGCGGTAGGGCTATTGATCATTTTCTTTTTTTAGCAAGGGGTGCTAGAATCCTCGACTATGGACGATAGAGGTGCTCTAGTTCGGTTTGACCCCATCCATTTAGCAGATGGGGCGGAGGCATGGCTCAGTGAACATGGCAGTCCCGACGTTGCATCCATGGATGACGTCCAGCTCAGCCAATTTATTAAAGACCTTCAGCGCATTGCAGCAATCCACCCACATTTAGTGGAAACCATTTTAGATAGACTTTTTGATCTTCCCTCAACAGGTAGTTTCAGCTCAAGCAATCGTGAGGAAACATATTTTATCTGCTTAGGTCAGTACGTAATAAACCCAGTACGCATTGCCCCGGAACTTATTTTGAAAGGGCTTGAATCTTTAGATGATGCAGAACAACCACGTTTTCAACGAGTGATCAAACACGCGGAACAAAAGCTAGCTCGTGAGTATCCATATTTATATTCACTCCATTTGAGAAAACAGAGGGCAAGACTGATTGAAGGAAGGCCTCCTATTTTTGGTGCTGGCCAGATACGAGTTGGGATGGTCAAAAAAATTCACGAGTTGGAATTTCATGCAGGAGTTCAGCTCATGGATGGGAATTCTCTGCTCGAGCTTGAATGTAGGAAACGGGAGGACCTGCCACCAGAGATGATGGAGTTTGCCGTATTGAGGGAACTGGAGGGAGGGGCTTCCAGTGCGGCAAATGCCTTAGATGTTTTATTCAATACTTTGAATGGAAAAAGTGATGATGAGAGACTAGATTTTTTGGTCCATCTACGCAGAGTGATAACAGATAGTTCACTGACAAAAATAGATGATCCGGATGCACATCGTTTTCACCGTATAGCTTTGCGAAATTTGGAACGGCAAATGAAAGCGCTTACAGATAATTGGTCTCCTGAGCACCCACTCACCAAGCGTTTGAACCGAATAAAAGGCATGCAAGATCAGCAAGACAGAGCCGGTCAGCTGAAGTCCTTGGTCTGGGGTTTCAACCTAAAGGCGCTTGAGATTGTGAACTAGTATTTTCTCGACAAATTTCCGCCACTTTGCTAAGATTGCCCAAATGACAGCCTCAATAACAGATTACGCCATCGCAACCCTGGGGAGCCACACCGCTCTTCAGATCCTCAAGGGTGCCAAAGATGAAGGCTTCAAAACCATCGCGATCGTCACGCCGCAAACGCGGCGTGTTTTTGAAAGTTTCCCGGTAGCCGACGAGCTCATTGAAATCCCAAGCTTCGAAGATTATTTCACTATCGAAGACCAGCTCAAGGCCAAGAACGCTATTGTGATTCCACACGGCTCCTTTGTGAGCTACGTGGGGCCCGAAAAAATCATTCAAAATATGCAGGCCAAGTACTACGGGTCAAAAGGAATTCTCAAGTGGGAATCAGATCGCAGCATGGAACGTGACTGGCTCAAAAAAGCCGGCCTCAACGTGCCCAAGGTATTCAAAAATCCCGAAGAAATCGACCGTGCCGTGATCATTAAATTCCACGGAGCAAAAGGAGGCTTCGGGTACTTTATTGCCAATTCTCCGGCCGAATTCGCGGAACGCATCAAAGAATTCCCAGGTCAAAATGAGTACGCCATTCAAGAATACGTGGTGGGGGTGCCGATGTATGTGCACTATTTCTACTCCGCTCTCACCGGCGAACTCGAAATCATGAGCTTCGACAAACGTTACGAATCCAACGCCGATTCCATCGGACGCATCGCCGCCAAAGACCAGCTCGAAGGCAATATTCGCACCAGTTATACCATCACCGGGAATATTCCCATTGTAGTTCGCGAGTCCATGCTGCCGATGTTCTTTGAGATTGGAGAAAACGTTGTGAAGGCTTCAAAAAACCTCGAGGGAGTGCCCAAAGGACTCTACGGTCCTTTCTGTTTGGAAGGAATCATTGACCCGAATTTAAACTTCCGTGTGTTCGAAATTTCCGCCCGAATCGTGGCCGGAACCAATCCTTATATTGAAGGCTCACCTTACACCGCACTGCGTTACAAAGAACCCATGTCCACCGGCCGCCGCCTCGCCCGTGAAATCAAACAGGCAATCGAGAGTGGACGCATTGAAGAGCTTTTGGGATAAGAAGCGAACTAATCTTGTACTGCGTGCAACTTCCTTGCAATAAAACCCAAGGAAGCGTCTTCTAGTCATATAACCTTATTTTTCTTTATGAAAAACTTCCTCACGACCGCATTACTTCTCAGTTTGACCCTCACGGCTTGTGGCACGGTCAACTCAATCCCCGTTGTACCAGTTGAAACTCCTGCAGCAGCAGAAACTTATACTTGGGAAAAGCATGGCATCTCTTTTGAAGTACCTGAGGGCTTGGTGGCTTCAGACATGGCCTACATCGATGCCTTATATTTGGATACACAAGACATGAGCACATTTGAAGGAGACAATCCTGGTCAAGTTAGCATCCATCCATCCGCCGACAAAACCTTGGAGGAAATAATCGCACAGTACTCCAATGACGAAAGCTTTGAGCAAGGGGAAGTCCAAATCAATGGAAAAACCTTCACAACCGTCGCTTACCATTCCGAGTTTGCTGACTACGATGTTGTGCTATATCTCATTGAGAACAATGGCACCATCTACAGTATTAGCAAAGGCTGGACCGGCAATCAGGATGATCTCGATGTAGTTCTAGAAAGCTTGGAATTCTAAAGGATCTCTGTATTATGGCGCTATGAACGATCTTCTTAAAGATTACGACCTCCAAAATATAACCATTGGAGTGCTCGGGGGTCATAGCGCCTTAGACGTGTGCGAAGGAGCTAAGAAACTGGGTTTCCGTACCTTGGCGGTTTGCCAGAAGGGCCGTGAAAAAACTTACGCTGACTACTACAAAACCCGCGATGGCAAAGGCTGCGTGGATGAGGTTATTTTGGTAGATAAATTTGCGGATATTGTGAAACCGGAAGTGCAGGCCGAACTACGAAAGCGAAACACCATTTTCATCCACAACCGATATTTTTGGGTTTACTGCAACTTTAATGAAATTGAAAACGACTTCAATGTGCCGATTTATGGAACGCGCCACATGGTGCGCCTGGAAGAACGAGATGTAGAGCACAACCAATACTGGCTTCTGGAAAAAGCAGGCATTCGCATTCCAAAAATGATCGCCTCTCCGGCCGAAATCGACCGTCCGGTGATTGTGAAAGTGAACGAAGCCACTCGCACGTATGAACGCGCCTTTTTTGTAGCTGTAAGCCCGGAAGACTATAAGAAAAAATCAGATGAAATGATTGCGAGCGGTCAAATCACTAAAGAGGGACTCGAAAAAGCCGTGATCGAAGAATTCATCATTGGGGCCCAGGTTAATTTCAATTATCTCTACTCACCGCTCACAGGAGAACTCGAACTCATGGGAACGGATGCACGCCGCCAAACGAGCCTCGATGGTTTTCTCCGCCTCAACGCAAACGTACAAAAAGAGCTGCTCGATAGTGGCTACAATCCTACGATGATTGAGACCGGCCACTTCGCGGTGACCATCAAAGAATCTCTGGTTGAAAAAGCCTACGACATTGGCGAAAAATTTGTGAAAGCCACTCAGGAATTTGCGAAGCCCGGCATCATTGGTCCTTTCGCGCTCCAAGGTGCGGTGTCCTCAGAAAATGGACGAGAAGAGTTGGTTATTTTTGATGTTTCCATGCGCATTCCCGGTTCACCTGGCACGCGTTTTACCCCTTACACAAGCTATTTATGGGGGCGTGAACTCAGCTACGGTGAACGCATCGCCATGGAAATTAAGTCTGCCGTCGAGTCCAATCAACTTATTAAAATTTTAACCTAAGTCCCATGCCAAACGACGAAGAAATCCTCACCGAACAAGAAACCGTTCCGGTACTTCCTGAAACTCCGGAAACTCGCGAACAACTCGATGCCTTGGAGTCCGAAGTAGTCGGTCCAAAGATCGACGAAATGAGTGATGACGAGTTGGTGAAAAATATTGAAGCGATGAACGATGAAACGCTCGCTTTTTTGAAAGAAAAATCTGCCGATGAAAATCGTGAAATTGCAGAGCGAGCTAAGTTTCAGTACGAAGTCTATGGAGCTACACTCGTGCTCATGCAAAAAGTCCACGAGCTTATTTTACAGAAGGAATCGGACAAGGCAGAAGAAGTAGTCATGGCTTTTTTGGATGAACAAATTGCCCGTATGCAGGCAATGGGACTCGGTTCTGTGTACATCGAAAATGCCGTCCGTGAAATCCAGGATTTTGTAAATATTTACGGACAAATGGTGGAGCAAGTGGAACTCAAAGAACCCACTGCAAAAATGCAATTGCTCTCCACTGGCCTCGATATTATTCCATTCGTGGGAGGCGCAAAAATGATGGCAGAAGGAGCTCTTGGAAAAAACCTTGTCGGTGAAGAACTCAGTGCAAAAAAACGTGTACTTTACGTGGCAGAGGGAGGAATGTGGCTCACCGTGGATGCCGTGGCTTTGGGCGCTGGCGCCGTAACCGCACCCGCTGGTGGAGAAGGAGGAATAGCTGTAGAAGGTGTTGCAATGGCGTTTAAAGCTCCTAAAGCAGCCAAATTGCTCACTCGTAGCGCAGCCGTGGTGCGTGCCACAAAAGGAGCTGGAAAAGGCAGTCGTGCGCTCTATAACGTAGGACGTTTCTTTGTGGAACATCCTAACCTTGCCAAGCAAGCCGATAAAGTCGTGGCTCGTGGAGTAGAAGCCCGTAAGGCCGGTCTACTCGCAGCACCTGGGCAAATTTCTGACCTTCGCGAGGCTCAGCGAAACTCTGCCGAACTGCTGCAGACCGTCACTAAAGAACGCCAAGAAATGGTGGATGCTTTGGGACAGATTTTTGATCAGAATAAGGCCGCGGCTTAAATCAGCGGCATCTCAAAGTCCTGCGTCTCCTCAATAACCGTGCTGGCACTCACTGCTAGCGGTTCATCGATGCTGCCTTCGTCCCATTTTTGCAGCATGGTTTCCACCTCTTCTCGTGGCGCACAATAAGCGGCACGCGACAGGTTTATGATCTCCCGACTGTGGTCCACTTTGCTGTAGTCTATTCCCAAGGTTTTTCCAGAAAAGGCTTCGGTGAGTTCACCATCAATCGACATCTTCAAATAAAATTCTCGCACTCCCAAGTTAATAATATCGCGCACACCAAAGATTGGGGTGTATTCCTCGGCTAAAACCGCCGCATCCTCCGCTCCTACACGGAAGCTGATCATGGAACCCACGTTACCAAACACCGTTTTACGCACCACCGGGTCGAGCTGACCAACGTACTGATGGGCAATGGTGAGACACAGACGGTATTTGCGGGCCTCGGAAAGAATTTCCGCAAAAGTATCCGTCGCGAAGTTTTGGAACTCATCCACATAGAAGTAAAAGTCTTTTCGATCTTCCTCCCGCATATCGGCACGGGCCATGGCGGCCTGGTAAATTTTTGTAATGATCATGGAACCCAGCAGTGCTGAGTTTTCCTGCCCCAAAAGTCCCTTAGAAACTTTCATGAGCAGAATCTTTTCGTTGTCCATTACGTCGCGGATTTGGAAGGTATTTTTTGGCTGGCCTACAATGTTTCGAATCATATTGGTGGACACCAACTGACCCACTTTGTTGAGCAGCGGGGTAATGGCTTCGGCATCGAATTTCTCGCTCCATCCGGCAAACTCATTCACCCAAAAGTTTTTAACCACCGAGTCTTCAATACGCGCGATGATTTTTTGTCGATAATTTTTGTCGGAAAGCATTTTCATGATCGAAAGCACCGTGGTATTCGGCGAATCGAGAAGCGCCAGCGTAGTGTAACGCAGCACGTGTTCCAAACGGTTGGACCAGTTGGATCCGAAGAGTTTTTTAAAGATGTCGATGAACCCAATCGTGATCTGCATTTTGAACTTTTCATCCACTTTTTCAAGTGGGTTGAAGGCGATGGGGAACTCTGTATCACCGGGGTCAAAGTAGATCACATCCTTCATACGGTGCTCCGGCACAAAGCGCAAAATGTTGTCCACCAAGTCTCCGTGCGGGTCAAGAACTCCGACTCCTTTTCCTGCTTCAATATCGCTCTTAATCAAAAGCTCAAGCATCTTCGATTTACCCGTTCCACTCTTTCCCACCGCGTATAAATGTCGTCGTCGGTCTTCACGCTTTATCCCAAATTCTTGAATAGAATTGTGGTAGTTGGTTGCTCCAAAAAAGGAAATTTCCTGAGCGCGGTCGGTAGGCAAATCCTTAGGTGGTTCATGTTTTTTCGCCAGAATATGTACCACATGTGGCACATGATCCGAGTTTGGAAAATGGTACAAGGTCGCCAGTTCGTGCGCGCTCACCATCATGGGAACTTTGATGTGTCGGTGTTGATAATCTTTCAAGAAAGCATCACCGGTTTTAAGACGCTCCAGCTTGAATCCATTGTAGTCGGTCTTGTTGAATTGGAAGAACGATTTAACCAGAGCCAACAGATTACTTTTGGCGGCCTCAGAGCTTCCTGCAACCGATCCAAATCGTATCTCAACTTCAAATGGATGGTGCTCGCTCTTGTGAATAAAGGCCTCATTCTCTTCGTGATAAAAAGCCTGCTTATCTTTGAGACGCATGTAGTTTTTTAGCTTGAAGCGGCGCGTAATATTGTTGAGCTTCATCTTCCATCGTCGTCCGAAATGGTACTTCCAATCTTCGTGCCGAGGGTTCATTAGAATTTGTACCCACGCTTGGTCTTCACGGCCAATTTTGGAAACCACCGAAAAGAGTCCGGAC
>CAYHHJ010000043.1:0-3026 GCA_964356405.1 uncultured Candidatus Peribacteria bacterium
TGGTTGAGCGCCTCGAGCACAATCTTGGTGGCTTCTGCACGCGTGATGGTGTTGTTGGGTTTGAACGGTGCCACTCCACTAGAGTTCACTTCGCCCAAGTAACCGGTGATGAGGTCACGCAGATAGGACTCTTTGGTGTAAGGGAAGTACCATGCGCCCAAGTCTAAAATATCGCTGAACACAGAAGGCAGCACCTCGGCCTCATCACTTGGAGTGATACACAGGATGCCCAAAATAATCTTGGTGAATTCAGCGCGAGTGATGGATTGGTCAGGTTTGAAATAAGAATACCCTTCCACGGTGTAGCCCTCCAAAACGTCACGTTCCACTAGCTCGGCGATGTCTTGGTAGAGCACATCGTCGTCTTCAATATCTTCAAAGTAGAGGTGGTAGTCGGCGCTCAGTGAATCGCCCTGACCAATCAAATTGGAAGCGGGTAAATCAAGGTCATCGGTGGTGGTGAGGAAGGTCTCATCCGGCGTTCCAGGCCAAATCTCGAGTTCCAAAGTGCCATTGTCGTAAACTTCAATAATTAGATATTCATCCAGAGTGCTGGCCGCCCGTTTCACCGAAGTATAGCGGTTGTCGAAGATGGTGATGTTGCCACTCTGGCTCACAATGAAGTCGAGTGAACCCAGCTCATCGCGTGCCACCAGTGAGGTATCGGTGAACTCATAACCTTCTTCATTCGCAACCGGGTACACAGTCACCCCGCTGTAGAGCGAAAGGTTCACCGTATCCAGCGGCACGGTCAATTTTTGAATCGGTTTTTCGCTGTCGGCCACAAATAGGAAGCTGCCCATCACGACGCCCAAACTCTTTTCATACACCACCAAGCGGGAAGGCCAGTCTGCGTCGGAAGGCAGTACAGTCGCGTCGTAGGCCTCGTCGTAGACGATGACTTGCTTGGTCTCAGGGTTGAACTGGGCAATGGTCGCACCCTCGCCGTCGTACACAGAAAGCAAATCGGAAGGGATCATTTCTTCGTTGATGTCACCATTTTCGTCGGTGGAATAACCCGTACCGATTTCATTAATGGCGCCGCTGCGGTCACGCACCAGGTCGTAAGGGAACAGCGCACTGGCAGGGTCGGTGGTACCGGTAAGCAAAGTCGAAGTGGCGGAGCTTAGTAGAATATCTGGCACATAAATCTCTACCGCAATTTCTCGCTCGGCCACATTTCCAGCGGCGTCCGTCACGTAGAGCGTAACGGTGCGCGGATTGAGGTCTTCGTAAGGTCCCACTTCGGCGGTGAGGCCAATCACTTGTTCGTCATTGTTGGTCACGCCGTCGCCATCACTGTCCACACCGCTATCCAAATCCCAGTACGCATCCACTATCTCACTATCGCTATCAAACGAAGCCTCCGCCGAGATTTCTAAAGTTGAGAAAATAGCCACTTCAATGGCACCGTCGCCATCGGTATCTGCGCCACCGTCATCAATCAGAGTGTAAGGCTCGCTGTCGTCGGCACACACTTGTGGGTTGAGTAGAATCACATCCGAAAGGGTCCCAAAACTTCCGTCGCTTTGTACGCTTCGGTTCACGGTGTAGTAGGCGCCATTTTCCAGTTCAACACTGGCGGTTGGGTTGGTGAGGCTCGTGAGCTTGGACATAATAAAAATTTCCTCTTTATCCAGTGCGATGGCGGTGCCTTCGGTGGTCACCAGCGTGGCGTCGGCGCCTGAACTTTCGAGTGACAGCATTTCATCGGCAAACAGATCCATGCCTTCTTCCACGTCCTGTTCTTCCACGGTTTCATTGTTGTCCACCCAGTACACCGATCCACTTTCAACGCGGACGGTCTGTTCCTTGCCAGCCGCAAAAATCACCACGGTGTGCGCAGGTACATCAATGGAATTGCTCACGTCTTCTAGCGTGAAGCTAATGCTGCTGTCTTCCACCGTTTGGAAGATGACCGCTTCGTCCACCGTTATTTCTCCGTTGGATGTAATAGGCGTACGTTTGTGTCCATTTTTTATCTTCACGCTTCCGCTCAGCGAATCCACCCAGAGTCGGCTATCTTGCAAATCTCCTGCGTTTTCACCGGCTTCATTGGTGAACGACACTTTTTCATTTTCACTGTTTGCTAGTAGCAAGAGTCGTTTGATGTTTTCATCCGGCTCGGCTTGCTGTGCATCCAGCGAATCGTAGAGGAAGAGCTCATAACCAATGGACTCAACTGCGCTAAATGAGAAGCTGGCTTCTTCGTAATCATTGTTTCCACGTTTAAGGTTTTGTACGCTACCGTACGCTGGGTCCATATCCGTTACGCTGGTTTCGGAAGGGTCGCTAGCGGTGTAGCTGAGCGTGGCTGCCTCGGTGTGATTCTCTTTAAAATAAATATCTCCGCCCATGGAATAAACCACGTCCTCATCGCCATCACTGTCCAAATCCACCATCAAAATGCTGCTGGCATCCTTGGCTTCTTGCGTGTAATCAGTGAGACGTTCATTCACCCCAAGTTCAGCATTGTAGAGGAACAAACCTTCGTCGTAAGTCTTGGCTTGAGTTCCCAAATTCAGGCCATCCGTCTGGGAAGCAAGTTCAATCTCGGCGGTGTCATCGGCTTCGCTTACCAGATTTTCTGGATGCCAGGCCGCAGCCGCATCTTGGAAGCCGCCTTCTTTGCTGGCGAGCGCAAATTGTGAATTGATATCCTCAGACGCGAGGTAACGTAAGAAAGATTCATCGTCCATTCCACGCATGGCGAGCGTGCCTTGGTCCAAATCTTGGGTGTAGGCAATCATGGAATCTCGCAGCGTGACCAAAGAGGCGAGGGGAGTGCCTTCAATGCTCGCCAGGAAGTCCTTATCGAGCTCAGGATTTTGAACGATTTCGTTGTAACGGTTTAGACGTGGGTCATCCAAAGCCAAGATCTCGGATTCTGCCTTGAGGTTTATTTGCTCAGGCATCGTATCATCCCAGGCCGTCAGCTCAGTTTGCAGCTGGTTCATCACTTGTCGCAGCGCAATCAAATTACTCATGACGAGTGGATCGTCTTTATAAGCTTCCGCGGTATCCAT
>CAYHHJ010000043.1:3126-7214 GCA_964356405.1 uncultured Candidatus Peribacteria bacterium
CAATCAAATTACTCATGACGAGTGGATCGTCTTTATAAGCTTCCGCGGTATCCATGGCCTCTTTGTAGGACTGGTCTGGGATTTCGGTATTGATCACCCCATCTGCACTTCCCTCCGCATCAGCGTCTCCGTTCAGGCCGGCATCTTCGCCACTAAAATCGGCAGAAGCTTCGGCATCCAGATCCACCTCCACGTTGAGTTCCTGCTCTCCCACCAAGTCGAAAATACCTTGAATTTCCTCTTGGAGTTTTTTCATATTCTCGTTGATGAGTTTATCCACGCCATCGGTCACCAGACCGTTGCTCGCTTCTCCAAGGTCGGCAATGATGTCATAAAGCGCGGTCACATCCACCTGTAGATTGAGGGTAGTGTTGATTTGGATTTCTTTCCAATAATCAAAGTTGAACTCAGGCCATTCCACGGTAAACTCGAGGTCAAATGGCAGTACAATGCCGCCGGGTCGTTCGGTGATTTCCTCAATCTTAGTCTTGAGGCTCATCTCATTAGTCGGAATGAATCCCTGACGGATGATACAAACAATCTTCAAAATACTACCCACGATATTGAGGCTGGCCTTGAGCGTAGGATCCAGCTCAGGAATGGCAGGGGGAGGAGGCAGGCTTGGCAGGTTCGGCAAACTCAAGGAAGGCAGCTCAGGTATCTCAAAATTAACGTCAAAAGTCGGCAGAGTGGGTATGTCCAAATCCAAATCGAAATTGGCATCCAATTTAAGATTCACATCGGGAATAATCACACGTGGCAGCTCTGGAATATTGATGCGCTCAGGCACAAAGTTTACGTCTGGCCAGACGATATCGATCCCCGCTTGGATGTTAGAAACATCAATCACAATGTCCGGTAATTTTGGCAGTTCCACAACAGGGAGATCAGGTACGAACACAAAGAGGCTGAAGATGAGCTGCATCCCGCTGTAACGTTGATTGGTACATTTATCACAGGAATCCATGAGGTCGGCAGAAAGATCGATGAGCACTTGCCAGCTATCGATGATTTTTCTCAAATCCACCACCCATTGTCCCCACGCTTCAATACGTTCCACGTTTTCGGTGAGGTAACCCGCCGTGTGGCTCAAAATTGCGTCCATGTAACAAATAACGGTCTTGGCGTAGTAGGCCTCCAAGTCTCGGATGATCAAAATTTTCTCAGGAATTTCACTGTAGCTGTCCAATACAGACATGTTGGTTTCCATAGCGGCAATGGCCTCTTCTACGGTACTGATCAAGGCTTCCGCGGCTTCCTGCTGAACCGCACTCAGGTCATTACTCAGATCGACTTGTTTCTTAAAGGCTTCCACTTCGAGCTTTAAATCATCTACCCAGTCTATTGCATCACGCATGAAAATCTCTGCTTCTTCTTGAGTCAGGGCAGGGTAGCGGATAGTAACGGGCTCCATCTTAATATCAATGAGTGGCAAGGCATGCGCCGTGTTCAGCCACTTTTCAAGCCCCAGGAATCCACTGGTGAGTTCTTCCACTTTCGTTTTTTGATCGGCATCCACGGCGTCTTCTTCACGGCTCTTATCAATGCGCTCGCCAATACCCGTGAATTCGGTGGTTAAGCTCTTGGGGTCCGGGTAAATGAAGGTGATGTCCGGCAAATCCAGCACCTTAAAGAATTCTTCTTTTTGCGCCTTCCACCATTCGGTAAATATACTCGGGAAGCCCGGCACCTGCACATTTATATTTTCGGAAACTGGTGGCGAGTACTCGGCAAACACGGTGCTTTCAAGACCAGTGTTTCCGCTGCCACCGGCAAGATTCTCAGCAACGTTGTAAGCGGCGTTGTCGTCGCCGGTTACAAAGGCGGTGGCTTTGGACATGCTGTCGGAAATAAATCCATTGATGGCGTCACACACGCCGAGAAGTTGCAGCAAAGGAATGTTGAAAGCAAAACAGTTGTTGAGCCCGGCTCCTCCATAAATCCCCAAA
This sequence comes from uncultured Candidatus Peribacteria bacterium, assembly GCA_964356405.1. Classification (GTDB taxonomy): domain Bacteria; phylum Patescibacteriota; class Gracilibacteria; order UBA1369; family 2-02-FULL-48-14; genus 2-02-FULL-48-14. The sequence continues at coordinate 5,076 of CAYHHJ010000043.1, forward strand.
CAAATTCCAAGGCCAAGTCCCAGGGTAGTGGTGGGGGCCAAATAAATACGGAACACATTGGAGGCGTAACACATCTGCCCCGTACAAACCACGGGCAGGTAAGGCAAAATTCCAAAGACCGGCGTTCCGGTGTCAGTGCCCACGGTAGTCCCCAAAACGGGTAGATGGTACATACCCGGTGCCAAAAAGGCCACGCTGCCCGGAAAGGCGATACATCCTCCGTTACACGTGAACATAGAAACGATTTCCTCAATTTTATCGCTCACTCCCGAAACTTCTTCGTCCAGTAAGGAGATGTCCGCCTCAAGGTCTATTTCTATTTCATCACTCAGTTCCACATCATCCCCGGATTTTTCGAGGTCCAAATCTGGATCCAAAAGTAAATCATTTCCACTCACCCAGTTATCGATAATATCGTTGATTCCGTCGTCATCCACGTCATCATCGTTGTCGAACATTTCATCGGTCGAGTAGTAGCCATCGGCGCCTTCGTTACCCTCGGAATCCATGGTGTCTTTTCCACCCATCACTTCTGCAATCGCGTCAAACTGGCCAGGCGCTGCCACGGGAATTCCTTTGTCCTCATCCATGTTCGCCAAGAAATCGGGAACTCCATCTTCGTCTTCATCTCCAAAAGGATTCGCTACATCACTGTTGTATTCTTCTTCATACATAGTGGGTGAATAATTCTTTTCTTGATAGCTTGTGCGACGGTAGCTGCTACCGCCAAGACCCAAGAAGCCCTCATCCAAAACTTCGGTTGCATAACCATCGGAATAGAAAACCAAAAGTTCACCCGTGGTGTTGCCTTGAGGCGAAATGGCAATGTCCATGGTGTTGTCATCTTTGTAGTCAGTGTAGAAATCATTGCCCAGCATCACCGTGAGCGCGGGCAGGGATTCCACAGAAACGTCGTAAGTGAAGCTAAGGCTTTCCTCGTCAGCCAGGCTGAGAGGTCCATAAATAAAGGGTCGGCTGCTGTCCCCGGCTTGAATGGTGATCGCGGCATTGGCAGTGCTGCAGTCCGTACAGACAAAACTGTCTTCATTGAATTGGAAGTAGCCACCCACGCTGTCGGAAAGGTAGAGCTCGGAAAGGGAAGCTCCCGAGATATTTTTAACGGTCACGGTGTAGGTGAGCACATCTCCCACTTCCACGCTGCCGCTGCTAGGATCGGACACGGTCTTAGTCATCTCCACGCGATCTGCCATGGTGGAGGTATCGGCATATTCAAAGGCCAAACTTTCTTTTCGTTCCAAGCCTTCGGTGGGCGCCGAGGTGTAATCTTCATCCACGCCCAGAGCCGCCAAAAAGGCCTCTGCACTGGGTGCCTCACTGAAATCATCGGTGAGTACGCTTAAGGTAACGGATCCTTTCTTCAAGTCATCCGTGCGCACCGCCACATCGGCATATAAATTTTGAGTGCTGTCGGTATTCAGTCCAAAATCTTTTACTGTATTTACATAGGACAAACTGCCCTCCGCATTCCAAACCGTGTAGAGCACCATGTTCTCATCCACAATCACCAAATCGTCGTAACCGTCGTCGTTCAGGTCGCCCACTTCCACTTGGGTGGGGGTACCGGCAATGTCGGTAAGGTTCAGGTTTTTTGCCACGAATCCACCGCCGATGTTTTCATATTCGTACAAACACTGTTCACCTTCATAACACGCTTCTTTCGTCACAATAATCAAATCCTCCAGACCATCGTTGTTGAAGTCGCCTTTGTCGATGGAAGCAATGCCGTTCTCTATATAAAGCAATTCACCACGGTTCTCCAAACGGGTCGCAGAATCCGCATTTTGCAGCACTTCAATGCGGCCGTCTTCATAAGCCGTGAGTACATCGGGCAGATCGTCGCCGTTGTAATCAATATCCATGAGCGTGAGCACTTCTTCGTTGGAAGTGGAAACCAATTTCCCAATATCACTGGTGAAACCAAGGGCTCCGGTGTCGCTCAAAGTAGGCAGTTTAATAGTGGGGTCTCCCAGCACCACGCCCACTTCGGAAGGATAATACAAATTGGATTCGCCCACCGTGTTACCGGCAGCAAAGAGCAGCAGATGTTTATTCTCACCTTCCCAACCAATGTTTCCATTGGCTTCAGCGCCTTCCAAACTCTGGTAACCCAGGGAAGGC
>CAYHHJ010000044.1:0-7195 GCA_964356405.1 uncultured Candidatus Peribacteria bacterium
TCATTACCGTACACTGGGGAGGGCTCAAGCCTTTGAACGATTTTTACGACCGCGTTGAGAAAAGCCTCGTGGAGCGCAAAAAAATAATGGGCCATTCCAGCGGTTACCTTCTATATGAAATCATTGATCACCTTTTTGGAAATCTCTTTCCACTGCTCGACAATATTGAAGCCAACGTAACCACGCTGGAGCAGGAGGCTTTTCAAGGAAGTCAGCGCGACATGCTCAAGGAAATTCTCAACACTAAGAAGAACATCATCGGATTCCGTCGTGTAATGGCGCCGCTTCGTACTGTGATCGCACAGTTGGAGCATAAAAATAAGAAATTTCTGCCCGAAAGTTTGGAAGTCTACTTTGACGACGTACTAGATAAAGTGGAAAAAATCTGGAGCAATTTGGAGAATCTCAAGGAATTGATCGAATCGCTGCAAGACACGAACGAGTCTATTATTTCGCACACCACCAATAACGTGATAAAAACGCTCACCATTTTCTCCGTAGTGATGCTACCGCTGAACTTGATGGCGGGAATGTATGGAATGAACGTGAACCTGCCTTTTTCAACCCATCCTTATGCTTTCTTTTACCTGGCGGGGGGGATGGGTCTTGTCCTGCTGGTGATGCTCGTCTTTTTCCGCATAAAACGCTGGCTATAAGGAAAAACTTGCTTTTCTAGGCCCCAGCTTATAAAATACCCCTGCTCAAGCGGACCCGATAGGGTTTGCTAAGCAAGAACGTGGCGAAGCCACATCAATCTTAATCCCTACTATGAAACGCGACGACAAGAAAAAACTCATCAAAAAGTTTGCTCAGCACGACAAAGACACTGGAAGTGCACAAGTGCAAGCAGCCGTTCTCACCACTCGTATCAACCAGCTCACTGAGCACTTGAAGAGCCACAAGAACGATCTGCACTCACGCCAAGGTCTGCTCAAGATGGTAGGTAAACGCCGCCGTCACCTGCAATATCTAAAGACGAAGAACAAGGATGAATACGAGAAAGTACTAGATCAGCTACAACTTCGTAAATAGGACAAGGGCCCCGAAAGGGGCTTTTGTCTTTTTGAAAAGGGCCGCGAAAGCGGCCTGTTGCCCCGCTCAGAGCGAGATCACAAGAACTCTCTACCACGCGCACCCAACGCATAGGTCGAAATAAGAGATGTCTTGAAACCTCCCTCTGAGTACATGGGCCATTTAACCCTAATTACTCAGACAAATATGTCTATACAAACTGTTGAAACCGAACTTGCCGGACGCAAGATTAAGCTCGAAACCGGGCGTCTTGCTTTGCAAGCGAACGGGGCGGTCACCATTCAAATGGGTGAAAGCATCGTGCTTTGTACCGCTATGATGGCCGAAGAAGGAAAACCCGAAGCGGATTTCTTTCCTCTTACTATTGAATACCAAGAACGTTACTACGCATCTGGAAAGATCAAAGGATCTCGTTTCATGAAGCGTGACGGACGTTCTAGCGATGAAGCTATTTTAAAGGCTCGTATCATCGACCGTCCTATTCGTCCCTTGTTTCCAAAAGGAATCACGAACGAAACCCAAGCCATTGCAACTATTCTCTCTGCGGATCTCGTGAATGAGACCGGAGTGCTCGCGATTACCGGTATGTCCGCTGCTATGCTCATAGCCGGAATGCCTTTTGCTGGTCCACTCGCTGGAGTGCGCATTGGAATGAAGAACGACCAGTTCATTGTGTTCCCAACTTTCGAAGAAATGGAAGGAGCTCAGCTCGACCTGCTTGTAGCGGGTACGGTTGATGCTATCACCATGGTGGAAGCTGGAGCCAACGAACTCACCGACGCAAAAATGATCGAAGCTTTGGAGCTCGCTCACAAGACTATTAAGGAAATCTGTGCTTTCCAATTGCAACTCGTAGCAAAGATCAATCCTACCGCTCGCACTTACACCGTTGCTAAGGCTTCTGACGAAATGATTCAGCTCGTTGCTGGCATTATTTCTGCTGACGACCTCGCGCAGTACAAAGGTGGAAAAAAGAGCGAGATCAAAGACGCAATCCACGCGATTGAAAACAAGGTGCTCACGCATTTTGCTGCAGAAATCGAAGCCGGAACTTACAAGAAGAGCGAACTGCTCGGAGCCGCTGGCAAGGTTATGGACAAATCTATGCGAAACAATATTTTGGAACGTGACCAACGTCTCGACGGACGTCGTCTCGATGAAGTTCGAAAGATCACCATCGAAGCCGGACTCATCCCTCGAACGCACGGATCTGCTCTCTTCCAACGTGGAGAAACGCAAGCGCTTACGCTCACCACTCTCGGTGCGCCTGGCGATGCACAAATCATCGACTCAATGGAAGTGGACACTGAAAAACGTTACATCCACTACTATGTTTTCCCACCTTACTCAGTAGGTGAAATCAAAGGACTTCGTGGTGCGTCTCGTCGTGAAATTGGACACGGAGCGCTCGCAGAACGAGCTTTGCTCCCTGTTCTTCCCGCTAAAGAAGATTTCCCATACACCATCTTGGTTGTATCTGAAATCATGACTTGTAACGGATCCAGCTCAATGGCTTCCGTGTGTGGATCAACGCTTTCTATGATGGACGCCGGAGTTCCGCTCAAAAAAGCGGTTTCTGCCGTGGCCATGGGACTCGTGTGTAGCGATGAATTCAAGAAGTCCGGAACCGGAGCCTACAAGATCCTCACCGACATTCAGTCTTTCGAAGACTTTGCCGGAGACATGGACTTCAAGGTAGCTCGTACCGCAGACGGTATCACTGCTCTTCAAATGGATATTAAAGTGAAGGGTATTACGACTCAAATGATGGGTGAGGCTCTCGCTAAGGCCGCTGTGGCCTGTAATCAAATGCTCGCTGAAATGGCTGCCGTATTGCCTGCACCTCGTGCTGAACTCAGCAAGTACGCGCCAATCATCATGAAGATCCAAATCAATCCTGATTACATCCGTGACGTGATCGGTAAGGGAGGGGAAACCATCCAAAAGATCACCGCTGAATGTGGCGTGGAAATGGACATCGAACAAACGGGTCTCGTGATCATCACCGCTCCAAACCAGGAAGCTGGAACCAAAGCCGCAAACTGGGTTAAATCGATTGTTTACGAACCAACCGTTGGAGAAGAGTTCGAAGGAACCGTGGTGAACATCATGGACTTCGGAGCCTTCGTTGAATTCGTTCCTGGAAAAGACGGTCTAGTGCACATCTCTGCACTCCGTCCTTACCGTGTGGAAAAGGTAGGCGACGTGGTTAAGGTAGGCGACAAGGTTCGTGTGAAACTCCTTAAGATCGACGAACAAGGACGTTACAACCTGTCTATGAAGGAATTCTACCAAGACGAAAAACCTGGGGTTCATGCTCCTCAAGGGCCACAAGCTCCTCAGGGCGCTAAGCCAATGAGCGACGGATACGATTTCTAATACCACTGCACGAAGTGCAGCGTTAAAAAACTGCAGCGTAAAAAAAAGAAAGGCCTCGCTTCGGCGGGGTCTTTTAAGTTAAAATAGCATTATGAAAAACACCTATCTCACCATTGCCGGATTTCTTTTGTTAACTGCATTCACAGCCTGTAACTCAAGTTCCGAGCCAGAACTAGAAGTCCAGGATCCAAATGAGATGAATGTTGTCTCCAATGGTTCTGTGATTGGACGTGATGCGGACGGTTTGTACAGCGAGGAAGCCAATGCAATTATCATCGGAACCGTAGAAAGTATGGGTATGGACGGTGGTCAGCCCTACACAGACGCCACCATTACGATAGAAGAGGTCTTAAAAGGAGATGAAAATCTGAGCACCGTCTCTGTTGAGGTGCAAAACCCATTGAGCAGCTTGTGGGTTGAAGATTCAGCATCTCTGTTTATAGGCGAACGAGTTTTGCTTTTTCTAGGGACCGACGCCAACGGTGATTATGTAATCTTTGCCGGGGAGTTCGGCAAATACACCATCGACGAAAATGAAGAAGTTACCAGTATCGGCGACTTCAAAATGCCCTTAGCAGACGTGAAAGCAAAGATTGAGGCTAGGCTTTAATCAAAGCGAAGCTCTTGCGATATTGAGCCTTTTTGCTAAAGTAAATTCGCTCCATTTCTGCAGGTATCGTATAACGGCTATTATGCCGCCTTGCCAAGGCGGAGACACGGGTTCGACTCCCGTTACTTGCTCCATTGACAGTTTGACATTAGGTGTTAGAGTAAGGCTCCTTTAAGTTTAAATGGAATCAACTGGAGACCTACAGCCTATAGACACTGCCCACTTGATCGTTCACCCGGGGTTTTGGATGGGACCTGATGTAGAGCATCCGCCAGAACATATGCTAGGAGCCTATCGAGATTATTTTTGTGGTCTTTTGGAAGTTGCAAATTTAGTCAGACCGAATGATGTCGCACTTTTTTTTTCGGGTCTATACGAACCAGCTCAACAGTCACGAACTGAGGGAAAAAAAGATCGAAAATTTCTCGGACAAGCTTTTGATGAACTCACAAAAGCGGATCCACGAACAATCAGCGATCACGCCATAGGATTCCATCCAGACGGCCTTTTACACAAACTCAGAGCTCAAATAGGTGGACGGACTCTTACGGTAGGTGACAGCGCATACGATGAGAATGGTCAGCTTAAAAAAAGATACCTTGCTAGACGATTAGCCGCTTTAGGGAAAGCAGTGGAGCCTCATAAAACTCGATGCCGTGTCTATGGGGAAGGTTTTTATGCATGCGTTCTGGATCATGCTTTGGGATTTCACACCGCTTTTGATTTAGAGCAACAAGCTGAAATTGTCCTACAGCATACTGACTTTGTCGTAGATCATTTGGAAGAGAAATCAACCTTAAGCTTTGAGGATTATTTGAGAGTAAACCTGCAAAAAGAGGATTTATTGTGGATACGTAGAGTGACCAAGATTCCAGTTGAGCTGGAGCGAATCAGGTGGATTCTCCCCAAAGAAAAGAACAGATAACCCAAGTCCGAATTTCTTCCCGTTTGCTGCTCCAAACTCGTCGCAGACGAGGCTTCTTAGACAAAAAACCTAGTAAATGCTAAACTTCGTGACTATGAACGAACTCTGTGAATCCATTTGGTCGGTTTCCGGGAAGGAACGAGGTAAAACCCTCACTATCGTGGGAGGAACGCACGGGAACGAACGCACGGGAGTGGAGGTGGTGTTGAAGTTGCGAGAAATGATTGAGTCAGGCGCCTTGGCGATTGAGAGTGGTACCTGCCACCTCATTTTAGGAAACCCGCGAGCCATTGCGCTCGGACAGAAACGCTCGAGCCCTGATTCCCCTGATCTCAATCGAGCGTACCCCACAGAGCTACTGGAGAGTTCGCCGGATGGAAGTTACGAAAATGGACGTGCACGCCAAATCGCACCTTTTTTGAGGGAAAGTGAGGTGGTCGTTGATTTGCATTCCACCACCAATCCCTCCGAACCTTTCCTGGCTTGTCTGGACACGCCGAGGCATAGAGAAATCTACCGGTGGTTCACTTGCAACAAGGTTTTGACGGATCCACATTTTGTCATGGGAGGAGCGAGCGTCACCACCGATGAGTACACGGAAGCACACGACGGCATTGGCATTTGTTATGAAACGGGCGAAGCTTCTGATACGAGTCGGGTGGATCAGGTCATCGACGATATCCGCGGCTTAATGGCTCACCTTAAAATCACCGGTGATGAACCGAGAACCCCACCGACACATCAGCGAGAAGTATTTGAACTCGTGGGGGCAATCATAGTAACTTCGAGTGGATTTCACTTTGCAGAAGGGTGGGGCAATCACTCGTGGGAATCCTTTCGCGAAGGGGATGTCATCGCTTACCACGGCAAAAGTCCCTTGGTGATGAACTACGAGGGCAGACTCGTTTTCCCAAAACCTGAACCTTTCTGGAAAGAGGGAAACGGAGCGGGGTGCCTTGCTAAGAAGGTATAATACTGTTATGATAACAAAAGTTATTTCATACTAGAGCGAACATGAGTGAACAAGATAACAGTGTCCGCTGGCGAGAAGTGCTAGAAGCTAACCCCGATGCTCAAGTGGGCATGTTTAACCCTGCGCGAAAAAAACTTCTGCGACCAGGTGTTTATATTGATTTGAGCCCATTGACTGCCGCTAGTTGGGTGCCCGGTGTAAGAGAAAAATTAAATGGGATGGGCCTGCCTACACATATTCCCGTAGCAGCAGACGTACAGCAAGGCTTGAACAAAATTGGGCCAGTCCGGGTGACTATTAAACAGGTGGGTGACGATGGAAAGATTGAAGTGGAAGCACTGGGTATCCGAGAACAAATTTGGTCTAGTGTCTTTTATAATTCTATTACTGGGCCAGATACAGGAATGACATCTGGAAGTGGTGAACTCAATTATGATGGCGGTGGCTGGGCACCTCCTCCGCCAGACTTTGGTGGCAATGTAGGTTAATTTCTTATATTAATATATTTGGAAACAGACCTATTCTCCAAAAAAGAGTCTTATGCTATAATGAGAACCTTTTTATGTATGGAAAAACTCAGTCCACTTCAAGAAGCCTTGCCGCGACATCAACTGACGCGAGACTATGATAAGGTTTTTCGCTACATGACTAGGGGCTTTGAAGATTATAATCGAAAGAGTGGCATTGAAGCAGAAATTTTAAGGATAGCGAACTCGGCTCAAGAGTATCCGCCAGAAATCACCCTTTTAGACGTGGGCTGCGGGAATGGGGGCGCCATAGAAGAAGCCGCGCGCATTTTACCTTCGTTAATGTACGAAGAGCACTACACGCGCGTTCGCATTAAAGCTATTGGGGTAGACCTCAATCCAGTGCCGTCCCTCATCCCGAAAGGGGTTTTTTATATGGATACCGAAACGGGTCTCAAGAAAAAAAGACGTTCGCCTTTGGTCGCGGATATTCACGCGGACGATGCCCTTACGCTCGCTACCATTCCCTCTGACTCAGTGGACATCCTAATCTCTTCCAATTGTTTGAACTATGTGGGAGATCCATTGAAAGCCATAGAAAGTGGCTGGAGGGTGCTTAAACCCGGAGGAACGATGGTCTGGTGCGCGAATATTCCTAGCTTGTGCGAACCCCCGCTTGCGAAGATTTTGGGACAAACCGATGCGGCTCAAGATGTCTTTCATTTGGCTGAGGCAAGCCATACAGGCGACTACGAGCCAGACTATAATTTAATTGTGGGCCGAAAGCGAGAAGGAACCAGCTTCACACG
>CAYHHJ010000045.1:0-7109 GCA_964356405.1 uncultured Candidatus Peribacteria bacterium
GCCTCGTCGTTCACCTCGAAAAAAACGAGTGGATGGGCAAGGTTAGCTCGCAGCTGAGGTTGGTGGATTTTGCAGACTGAACCCGCGTATAAATTTGCTAAAATTATGAAATTCTGTCATAGTATATAGATTTCTCATTTTTTAACCAAAATAAAATGAAGACACGACCAAAAGTTTTACTAGGTACCGTTGCGGCACTCCTTCTTGTAGTGGGTGCTGGCTATTTTGCTTCTGGAAATCTACTACAGGGTAAGATCAGCCCATCTGCAGTAAGTCCTTGTTCTGCTTCTTCAACTGTTTTCGAAGGAGATGTGGATAGCTCTGCGGACTTCATAAGTCTCTTAAGTTCACTGTCTTCAAGTGTAGTTTGTCCGTATTCTATTTATGCCAACGCATATCCGGTGGATGGGCATTATCCAATGAACGCTTATTTTGAATGCAGCAGCACGGAGTTGGAGGTTCAGTACGACACGACTAACGACAGTTACCAAATTGAATGCACTCAAGTAACGGATGGTTTGACTCAGGAAGTACGTGCAAACCTCACGCCTGAGGATGACGGGACTTATACGCTTGGTGTGAATATGGATATCGAGACCGATCACGTCTACAACAATTTCACTTTGGATCCTGACACTCTTTCAATCACTAAAATGAAGAGTTCAGACTACTAGTTCTCGTAAGTATTTAGCTACCGCTCATGAATTTGGGTGGTAGCTTTTTGATTATTGCCTAGAAATTCTTAAACGCAATCTGAGTAGGCGCTTACAGATTAAAACTTCTGAAGAAGTTTTGCACATTTGCACAGTGAGAAAAATCGCTTTTGTCATGATTATTTAAGAAATCTTTCAGGTTTTTGTCAGAACAGCCCTGTAGAGTTTTACTTGTTCAGATGGGCCTAGTCGTTGGCGACCTTACCCGGGCTGTCACCTGGTGAGCCGGGTTCGACCCCCGGTAGGTCCACCACTGAACGAGAGACAGCAAAAAGCCCTTCCATTATGGAGGGGCTTTTTTGAGAACATCTCACCCGGACTGTCATTAGCATTCTACCCTTTCTCCGCTGTCTAGACAAGACCTTGCTTTTGGCTTGCCTTCGCATTAAAGTAAAAGCTTATCTCAGCCCAGGGTACTTGATAAGAACAGATAAATATTGTATAATACCAAGAATATCTCTCAATGAACCTCATCAATAGACCACAAGCGGAAGACCTACTGCGAAACGCAAAAAATATACTTATTGCGCCTTCTTCTCCCATGGACGGAGACAGCGTGGGAAGTTCACTCGCCCTCATGGTGGTGCTTCGAAAGATGGGGAAACAAGTGACGGTAGTGGGTTACGAGCACATGCCCGACGCCCTCAAGTTTTTGCCTTTTGTTAGCCAAATTCAACCGAGCATCGAGCCTTCTCGTGACCTCGTGATTTCCCTGAGCACCGCGAACGCAGAAGTAGACCATCTTAAATACGAAGTCGAACAAGGAAAAATCAACATCATCGTGACGGCCAAAGAAGGACGCTTCACGCCGCACGACCTCAGCTTTCAAAGCAAAGAAGCGGAATTCGATCTGATTGTGACCGTGGACACCGGGGACTTGGTGCAATTAGGAAAACTCTACGAAGACCATAAAGATCTTTTTGCGCGCATTCCCGTTCTCAATATCGATCACCACGCATCCAACGGAAAATTTGGATCTCACAATTACCTGGAATACAACTTTGCAGCAACGACTCAAATCATCACGCCTATTCTGCAAACTTTTGAAAAGGAACGCAGCGAAGAGCTCATCGACGAAGACGTGGCCACGCTGCTCCTCGTGGGAATCATTACCGATACCGGAAGTTTCCAGCACAGCAACACCACACCCGAGGCCTTTGAAGTGGCGGCGGACCTTTTGGAACGCGGAGCTCGTCAGCAAGAAATCATCAAACACATCTTCAAAACCAAGAGTCTCGCAACCCTCAAACTCTGGGGACGTGTGCTTTCTAAAATTCAATACGAGCCTGCACTTCGCCTGGTTTATTCAACCATCACCTTGCAAGACCTAGCCGATACCGGAGCCAACTCCGACGACACAGGTGGTATCATCGACGAACTGATGTCCAATGCGCCCGGCTCCGAAGTGGTTATGCTGCTAAAAGAAAAAGAACCTGGCTTCATCTCTGGAAGTTTCCGTGCGCCCGGCCAACTCGCCGATGTGAGCGAAATCGCCAAGAGTATGAACGGAGGTGGACACAAAAAGGCCGCCGGTTTCCGCATCAAGCAAATGAACATGGAAGAGGCGCTGCAATTTGCGAAGCAAAACATTGGCGCTTACTTGCTGCCTAAAATGGGTCAGCCAGTACCCACCATGCAACCCCTCGGCGGAGCCGAGTCTGCTCCTGTTCAGCCCCAAGTGGAGCCTATGGATGAAGATGGAACCCTTCTCTTCCCAGGACTTGTGACCAAACCTCAAAAAACCATCCCAGCTCCGAGCCAGGGTGGGGAGGACATGCTTCTCCAGGATTTTCGAAACCGGCAAAATACAGACCCGCTCAAAGAGCAAACCGTTCGCTTCTTCCAAGATGCCGATGGTCAGCCCAAACCTACTGAGCCAACCGTAGGAGACGTGCTATCCCAAATGGGGCAGTAGCTCTTCGCTAAAATCTACGTTGTTTGTCACCCGGATCACGTCGTCATCCGCTTCCAAAGCGTCATTCAATTTGATTATTTTTTGAGCCACCTCGAGGTCCGTCACCATCAGCGTATCTTTGGGGTCCCACATCAGTTCATCTTTCAAGAGTTTAAAGCCGGCCGCCTCGATTTTTTTGCGCACTTCACCCAGTTGATCCGCTGCTGCGTAAACCTCAAAATGACCCTCTTCATCACGTGCTAAATCGTCCGCTCCCGCGTCAATCAGCATCAACTCCGCTTCATCCGCTCCGGTCACTCCCACGTTCACCAAAAAATAAGCCTTTTTGTTGAACTTCCACATCACACTGCCGGAGGAGCCGAGGTTACCATCCGTCTTGCTCAAAACCGTGCGAATATTCAGCAGCGCGCGGTTTGTATTGTCGGTGATTACATCTATCAAAAAGGCGCTTCCACTCGGTCCGAGCGCTTCGTACGTTATTTCCACAAACACAGAGCCTTCTTTGTCTTCACCTGTCCCTTTTTTAATAGCCCGATCGATGTTTGCATTGGGAACATTGGCAGCTTTCGCATGATCAATAGCAGAACGCAACATGGGGTTCATCACGGGGTCGCCGCCATTCTTGGCTGCAACCGCAATGAGCCGCGCATGAACCGTGAATATTTTTCCACGTTCCGCGTCTACCACGGCTTTCCACCGTTTCATATTCGCAAAATGACTGTGTCGTGCCATGACTCATTTTTCCCACACCGCTCCAAAAAGGTCAAGCCCGCCCGTAGAGAATCCACCATTCCTAAACAGACCTGTTTAACTGTCTTGGGTCGATTCAGCGGGAGCCTTTATGCTGAATCTCTCCAAGCAGTTCACCTCTGTTTAGGAATTCGTATTCCCTTTCACTGGTTCTATGGGTGGATTTTTGAAACATAAGGGCTCCCGTTGAAGAAATCCACCCATAGAATGAAACAGGGAAAGGGAATGATGGATTCCCACCTCATTGACAGGTTGAGAAAAAAAGATCATAATACTCTAATGACAAAAACTAAATGGCAGACGTAAGACTTCCAGACGATCCAGATGCACCAAGCACAGAAGCTCATCCTGCACCACTCCCAAAGGATGATGACTGGGCTTATATGGAGCCGAGCGATCGACGCTCCGCTTCTCCTGATGAGCCAGCTAGCCGTTCCCTGCTAACACCGGCCTTGGTGGCGGTGAGCGTGGCTGCCCATTTAGCCGCAAAACTTCCACAAGATGAAGTGGACGAGAAAAAAAAGGATACCGAGGAAACACCGGAGGAGGAAGCTGCGGAAGAGGAGAAAATCATCAAAAAAGAAGAAAAAGCGACAAGAGATTTGCTTGAGGGTGAACCTGAGCAAAGACTCTACGCTAGCGAAGTAGGAGAGTTCCTTGCTCATCAAAACTATGGGAACGGTGACTCAAGCCACGCCAATTTCGATCGACTCATAGGTTTTTATTTGGATGTTTTTGAGTCAAAAAAAGAGGCGATGCATTTTATAGATCCGGTGGGTAATGAACTGCTCACCTCTGCATTTCCTACCAACTGGTTTTCAGATATTCCAACAAGTGAAACCAAAACGATTGAGGTTTATGAAGGAAAAGGTAAAAAACGTAAGAAAGTAAAAAAAACAGTTCCGGTCGTACTGAAAAAGATGACTGATGCTGAAAAAAATACTTTTCAAAATGAGCTTCGTAAAACAATACCGGCCGTCGAGAATATTCCAGCAAAAGACTTCAAGGCACCCGGATATCCATTGTTAGCCACTACCGTTATTCCAGGTACGGAAGTGAATGGAGAAAAAGAAAAATCACGGATGGACATTATCTTGGAACGTTTGAAAGAAGAAGTGCAAGGGCCACGATATTTGGAAGGCAAAAGTATGCCGCTCTATGAGGCTATTTTAAAGATTGCGGACGCTTATGATATTCCTCATGCCATTGCTCTTGGAATTGGAGCCGATGAAAGTGGTTTCGACAAAGATATCCCTGTTTCAAGCGCCGATGCGTACGGGATTTTCCAAATCCAGTCTTCAGGCAACGATTCTAAGCCGGCTGCTTATGAAATGGCCAGAAAATATGCAAAAAAACACCCAGAATTTTCTGGAAAAATACGAAAAGGAGAATTGAAGGATTTTAAGGCTAGCTTCAACGGCGTTGTTGAATGGAAAAACCGTCTGGTCCAAGCGGAAATGTTCTGTGCTTATTTCCGTCACGTGCAAGAAGAATTGAGGGAAACGGTGGATGCCCTAGAGCTGCGATTACAAACGCTGGATCCATCTTACCTGATGGGAACTTTATCGTTGATTGCCCCTATCACGGCTTACAATGGGGGTCCGACAGGAATAAAAAAAACAATGCTTCGATTCCTTAAACTTTCGGATAGTGAGATGCTCGATATGATTGGAGTTCCCCCTTATGGAATGGATGTGTGGCAGGCCGTTTTGGCCAATTCGTATGACCGAGTGACCAAGCTTGATCCAAAGGGGAAAACACTGAAAACCAGTGGTCAAAGGACAGTGGTGTTGACCTACGCCGCCAAAGTACTGGCCATGGGTTCACGCATCATGGAAGATCAAAATATTTTAGAGGGGATTGCAAAATACGGACAAGGTGACTACGTGCCAGCGGAAACCAGCGCTAATGAAAACCCCACTTTGCCAGGTTCAGAGGCTCTTAGCACGGTGCCTTCAAAACCAAGCAGGGTAGGAATGTATTCTGCTTATTTTGCTACTGCTTTAGCAGCCATATTAACCGGAGTTCGAGCGGGTAACCAAACTAAAGAGGGTCTTAGACAGGAAGGGCTTACCCGTCGTAATCTGTTCTTTGGGGCAGCCGCACTAGCGGGGGTCGCTACACCAGTTGCTCGAGCCGTTGCTAACGTAATTGACTTTGGTGAAACCAACGCAGAGCCTCCTAAGCAAGAAGAGCCAGAGGCGCCCGAAGTCATCACGCCGTACCCCGTTTATCCAGAGGCCTTGGCGGATGGGAAGGAACGGCTCAAAAAGATTTATGAAAAGATAAAGGAAGAGAAAAGAAGTGTTAAGGAGCATTTGCCAGTTGAAGACAATCGTTTAAGCCATTGGAAAACTCCAGCACGAGTGGCCGAATTGAAGCCACTTATGCGAAAAGCCTTTGGAGAAAAATGGAAGGCCTACCTTGAATCAGGTAATGCTTTGCCAGAAAGCTTTTATATTACAGAAATGGCAACACAGGCAGCTTTCTTGAAAGCGGCTTTGGAATCAGGAGATACCGTACCAATTAAAGAGGACGATCCTTCACAGCCTTTCTTCTGCCAACAGGTAGGGATGCCTGATGGGGCTGAAAACAATCCCGACTCCATGTACGTGCACAAAGAGATGTTACCGGTTATGGGAACCTTAATCGCACTAGTGAACGATCAAATCGATGCCTTCAATGCAGACCCAAGCTCCTTTGGAGAAAAGGATAAAGATTTCAAAAAAATCCCTCACGTCCTCAGTCTAAAAGTTTCTGGAGCACATCGAAATGTGAATGATCTACTTGCAGGTTCTACGGACAGTTTTTCTGACCACTGGACGGATACATGTTTGGATATGATTGCACTGTCACCACATGCAGGCAGGTATGCATTCAAGTTCAAGGAAGCACTGGTATATAAAGGTGAGACGCTAATACCCGCGGGCGGCAAAGTTCCTACAGTGGGTCGTCTAGGAGTACATACTCGTGAAATTGTAATAACTATGATTGAGCGAGCCCTTTTTGTACTCGAAGATTCCCTCAAAGGAAGGCCAGGTCATCCTGAGATTATGCCTCGTTTTGAAGGTAAAGCGGCACCTTACTACTCCAACTGGCACGTGGGAATAGTCCCTTCAGTAATAGCAAATCCTATTAAGCCTTAATAGCCGCGGCAATCACTTGTGCCACACCGGGCTCGAAAGGGCTGGGGATTATTTTTTCTGCGCTTGGCGCCGGAACCAATGCCGCCAAAGCTTCCGCCGCTTTTAAAAACATCGCTTCAGTAAACGTGCCGATTCGTGCATCCAGCGCGCCGCGGAAAACTCCGGGGAACACCAGCACGTTGTTCAGTTGATTTTGTGAATCACTACGTCCGGTGGCCACCACCGCGGCGCCGGCTTCCTTGGCATCCTTCTCGGTTATTTCAGGGTCTGGATTCGCCATGGCAAACACAATCGGCCCGGGTTTCATGCTGCGCACCATGTCCTGCGTCACGAGCCCAGCACGGGAAACGCCAATAAACACATCCGCGCCCACAAGCACGTCCGCCAAACTACCAGCCTGCTTCGCCGGGTTCGTGTGCTTGGCAATCGCGTCCTTAGCGCTGTTCATGTTTTCCGCGCGGCCTTCATAAATGGCACCAACAGAATCCAATACAACCAAGCCCGTGAAGCCGTACGCAATAAGCAGCTCACTCACGGCAATTCCGGCCGCGCCCGCTCCATTCACCACTATTTTGCAGCTCTTAT
>CAYHHJ010000046.1:0-2195 GCA_964356405.1 uncultured Candidatus Peribacteria bacterium
TCAAACAAGCAGCATCATAGAATCTTTTATCGACTACGGTAGCAGCTTTTCGGTGTTCAACGGCAGCTTGCATTCCATCGTCATTAGTTTCCGGACCCATAATTAAATGATTAAATGATTAATTGATTAAATCCATAGATTATACCACGTAATCGCACTTTTGGCAAAATACTTCCTTCCAAGAAAACCGGGTGTTATACTCACGCCACGCATTTCACTTAAACAACAGCAATGTCCGTCGTATCCATTCTCAATAAACTCTTCGGAGATCATCAAGGTAAAGAGATCAAACGCATCGCCAAAGTAGTGGAACTGATCAACCAGATTGAAGCCCGCTACCAAACCGAACTCACGGAAGCCGATATTCCTAAAAAAACGGCTGAATTTCAGGAGCGTATTCGAAATGGCGAGACCGTGAACGACCTTTTGCCTGAAGCCTTTGCACTCTTGAAAAATGCCTGCCGTCACCTGGTGGGAAAAACCTGGAAGGTGCGCGGCTTTGATTACACCTGGGACATGGTGCCCTTCGATGTGCAGATGATTGGAGGAATGGTACTGCACGAAGGCAATATTTCCGAGATGAAGACCGGAGAAGGAAAAACACTGGTTTGTACCTTGCCCGTTTACCTCAATGCACTGGAAGGAAAAGGGGTGCACGTGGTAACGGTGAACGATTACTTGGCTCAACGTGACGCCGAATGGATGGGTGGGCTCTACCGCTTCCTTGGCCTCACCGTGGGAACCGTGATTCATGGTCAAAACAAAGATGCAAAAAAAGCCGCTTACGACACGGATATCACCTACGGAACCAATAACGAATTCGGCTTCGATTACCTGCGTGACAACATGGCTCCCAGTTTGGAGGCCTTGGTTCAACGCCCTTTGCACTACGCGATTGTGGACGAAGTGGACAGCATCTTGATTGATGAAGCCCGCACCCCGCTCATCATTTCTGCCCCTGCCGAAGAATCCACTGAAAAATACCTGCAGTACAGCAAACTCGTGCGTTTTTTGGAAGAAAATCTGCACTACAATATTGATGAAAAACAACACAGCGCCGTGCTCACTGAGGAAGGAATTAAAAAGATGGAAGAATTGCTCGGCGTAGAAAATATTTACACCGAAAAAGGCTTTGAAGAAGTCCACCACATTGAACAAGCCCTGCGAGCACAAGCCGTATATAAAGCGGACGTGGACTACCTCATAAAAGACGGCGAAATTCTGATCGTGGACGAATTCACCGGACGTCTCATGCAAGGCCGCCGTTTTGGACAAGGCCTCCACCAAGCCATTGAAGCCAAAGAAGGCGTGCCCATTAAACGTGAAAGCCGAACCCTCGCCACCATTACTTTTCAAAACTATTTCCGCCTCTACAAAAAGTTGGCAGGAATGGCGGGAACCGCAAAAACCGAGGAAGAAGAATTCCAGAGCATTTACGGACTCGACGTGTATGAAATACCTACCCACCGCCCCGTTACGCGTAAGGACAAATCCGATTCTATTTATAAAAACGTGAGCTCCAAATTCCGTGCCATTGCAAAGCATGTAAAAGAACTCAACGAAAAAGGACAACCCGTGCTGGTGGGAACCATTTCCGTAGAAAAATCCGAGACGCTTTCCAAATTGTTCAAACAGGAAGGCGTGCCCCACAATGTGCTCAACGCTAAATTCCATGAACAAGAAGCGGAAATCATTTCTAAAGCCGGCGAACGCGGCGCCGTGACCATTGCCACCAACATGGCAGGTCGTGGAACTGATATTAAACTCGGCGAAGGTGTGAAAGAACTCGGCGGACTCTGCGTGATTGGTAGCGAACGCCACGAGGCGCGCCGTATCGACAATCAGCTCCGCGGACGATCCGGACGTCAGGGAGACCCCGGACTCACTCAGTTCTATGTTTCCATGGAAGACGACCTGATGCGCATTTTCGGCGGTGGCAGAATGGTGAGCCTCATGGACAAACTCGGTCTGCCCGAAGACATGCCTATTGAAAATGGCATCATCAGCCGCAGCATCGAAAGCGCGCAGAAAAAAGTGGAGGGCCACAACTTTGATATTCGTAAGCACCTCGTGGAGTACGACTCCGTGATGAACATGCACCGCGATATTATTTACAAGCGCCGCCGTAAAATTTTGGAAAACGAAAATCTCAAGAACGATGTCCTAGTAATGATTGAAGAAGAAGCTGAAAAAAT
>CAYHHJ010000046.1:2295-7088 GCA_964356405.1 uncultured Candidatus Peribacteria bacterium
CTCAAGGATTTGCGCGACGCCGTTTCACTCAGCGGATACGGCCAACGCAACCCGCTCATTGAATACCAAAACCAAGCTTTCACGATGTTCGAAGAGCTTATGGATAAGGTAAACCAAAACACCGTGCGCAGCCTCTTCCACGTGAAGATCAACGTACAAATGGTGAAGAAACCAGAACCCGCCGCTACCACCAGCAACCCGGTTGGACCTGTTAAAACCAACGAGGAAGCCATTGAGCAGAATTTACAAGAGCCTTCACTAGAAAAACCCTCAGCACAAATCATAAGCGAACTACCTAGCAGCATGTCTATGTCGAGCACCGTGGCCAGCGAACCCACCGTGCGTGTGCTTTCTGGGAAAACCGGCGAGCTGATCTCCGAAACCAAACCGGAAGCCGCCAAGCTAGACGCCGGCCGCAACGACCCATGCCCTTGTGGCAGCGGACAAAAATTTAAGAAATGTCATGGAGCTTAGTAGAAATAAAAAAAGCTTTGGACTTGGAGTTTTATTTGGCGCCATCAGCATTGCTCTTTCTTTTGGTTTTAGCATATCAATCCTTACTTTCCCTTACACGTTAGCTGTTATTGCATTTTTAGTAGTCGGAGAAAAGTCTGACCTACTGGTCTATTGGGTTCACACTTCATCCTTCCCACAGCCAACGATGTGGACTTTTGCATTCGCAATAATCCCTGCTCTACTCATTTATGGAGCCATGGGATGGGTGATTGGTAAAATTTACTATCACTTCAAGCCAAGTAAGCCTTGAGCTGAACACGCACGTAGCTGAGCGGCGTAAATGCTCGAATCGCGCTGGCATTTAAATGCGTACGGCCTTCTTCGCTGAGCCACATTTCCCGATCCTTGCGCAGAGCCAGTCCCATAAAATGGCGGCCGGTTTCAACGAACTCAAAAACATCCACCGCCTTTTTCATCCACTCGTCATCCCCCACCATGGCCAGAAAAAACGCCAGCTCCTCGGCAGAATCAAAACTCGGCACTCTAAATGGATCGAGCTCGGGGTCAGGTTCCAAAAGTGCCATCCGAATATCTTTAAAAACCTTCCGCGCCTCCTTGAGAAGAACCGGCGTGAAACGCTTAGCAACGGCGGACGTGAGCAGTTGAAATTGAAAAGTCATAGAATTAAACCGTTTGGGGAACTTTAACTTCTCGCTCCAATCGTCCGTGCAAAATATCCCTTTGAACTTCTAAATCGTAGTGAGTTTGAAGGTTCATCCAAACATCAGCACCAGTATTAAAATATAGACCAAGCCTCAAGGCAGTATCTGGTGAAATACTTCTAGTACCATGAACAATCTCATTAATTCTTCGGGGAGGAACATTTATATTCTTCGCCAAGCGGTACTGGCTTAAACCCAAGGGCTTTAAGAATTCCTCAAGCAATATTTCACCCGGGTGTGGCGGCGGCATTTTTGATTTCATAATAGAACTTTAGTGATAATCAGTTATTTCAAGTTCATACGCATCTCCTTCTACCCAATAGAAACAAATTCTCCACTGCTTATTGATTCGTATACTGTGATGTCCACTTCTATCACCTTTTAGTAATTCAAGATGATTGGATGGCGGACTCCTCAATGCCTGCAAAGTTGTAGCTGAATCGATCCACCACAGTTTTCTCACTGCACTTCTGAGGATGTCTTGAGGGATTCTTCTAGAGAATTCTCGGGTAAATACTTCCTCAGCAGCCTTATTTTTAAAACTTTTGATCATACTAATGATAACGTAACGCGTTAATAGTGTCAATGAGGCTATTCAAGCCTAGCAGGATATTTCTGAAGGATTCCTGAATTCTTTGCAGGATAAAAAATTAGTTTTGCACAAAAAGGGTGATTTTCTAGGAGCTACCTGCTAAACTCAGCTCTTTCTAGAAAAGATTATGAGCGCACGACTCGATCTCGGTTTACAAGCACTAAAAGAAGCACCTGTACTCGCCACCAAAATTGGGGGTGAAAACGCGTGCGAGTTCCAAACAAACCTGAAGCGTGCCACGGAACGGGAATCTCGAGGTCAAACTCAATTCATCATTTTTTCTGCACTTAGAACCAAAGCCTTCAACACAACCGACAAACTATTGGAGCTGATTTCATGTTTGCAAAGCGGTGAACAGGCCCTTACTCGCATAAAACTAGAAGAGATAGAAGCTTTTCATCACCGTATTATTGACGAAAAAGTGGAGGATGCCTCACGAGAACCTCTTCACGACGTAATTGCCCATAAATTTAGCGAATTCTCTGCAGTGATAGAGCAACTTTTAGCCAATCCAGAAGAGCTCTTACAGATTCAAAACATCGGCGTGGATTGGATTTACACCAATTCTGATGGAAACCACTTTTCACTAACTGGCTTTGGCGAAGACGTTTGTAAAAACTTATACGACAGCTATTTTTCGATCAACGGTCTACACCCCACCAGGCTTCCAAAAGAAGAGATGGTTTCCGCGATTTATACAGAGGGACCGAGCAAAGCACATTCCGAAAAACGTAGAACTCAAGAGCGCATGCGCGGGGTCTTTAAAAATGCCGTTGGCCAAGTACTTAGAAGTGGCAAAAGCCCAGCCGTGATTGAAGGCCACCAAGCAGGAACCGCCCTACAAAGAAGTTACAGCGACAACACAACGGCCGAAATGGCTCGAGCTGCTTCTGAACTCGGCCCTCGCACCTTGATGAACGAAGAAAAGAAAACTCGGATTCGCAGTGGCGATGGCCTAAAGGGCACAGTGGGGATTGAGCTCATGAGCCGAGACATGCTCGGGGAGCTCACCGGCGCGCGTGGAGCAGCCGCAAAAGTGATTCAAGGCAGCGTAGTAGGAATCTTGAAAGACTCACATGTCGACATTGTGGTGCACGACCCCGATCACCCCGAAGAAGGCAGTACTTTTATTCCATGGAATGCAGGTCTTGAAGTGGATGAGAAAGAAATTGTGACCGGACGAGAGTTAAAAACAGTGCTGCATTTTGAAGGCGGCATGCAGGACAAAAAAGGCGTACTCGCTGCCATCACAAGTTTGCTGCGGACTCAGAATATTGATCAAACCGTGAGCACGCGAAACACCGTGACCGTAACATTAGACGGAAGTTTAGATGACGCAACGGTGGACGGACTCCAAAGCAGTTTGCGCAGCACTTTTGACGACTCATTCACCGTTACGAAACCACAAAATGACATGGCCTTGGTATTTTGCTTGGGAGGCTCTCAACGAGAACATCCATCAGATACAAAAACCTCAAAAGTGCACATGGCGAATCGCGTGGCCGAACCTCCTTTTGCCGCCAGAGTCATTGAAGGCGGTGAAGAAGGTGTGAGCATTCCCTACGTGCTTACCGTAAAAGGTCCTATGAGCGACGCTTCCGGTGTACTCGCCGTAATCACTGACTCATTACGCGACTACAACATTGATCAAACCTTCAGCACCGAAACCACGTGGACCGTTACCCTCGATGAACGCGTGAGCACCGGGGACATCGTAAGGCTCTACGATGCACTGAATAATTCTTTTGGAAATGGATGGACTTTTGATCCTCATACGAACTACCGTGTGGTCGCTCAAACCGAGAATTTTGATGAGCATCCACTCTGGAATCTCCTGCAAAGCAGCGGGATAAAGGTTCACTACATGCACGCCATCCCTGAACGTGGAGTGACGGTGATGATGGTTCCAAAAAATCAATTGGCGGATGCGGAGCAAATTCTGCATAATCAGTTCTATGGAGCCTAAGCTTGCCGCCGATATCGCCGCCCAATTTGGAACACCGGTTTTTATTTACTGGGAGGAGCGACTGAAGAAAGCCGCGGTGGAAGCTCTGAGCTTTGGAGCACCCTTTGGCCTCACCGTTCGCTACGCCATGAAGGCCAGCCCCAATCGCCACATCCTCGCACTCTTTAAAAGCATGGGCATTCAAATCGACGCGAGCTCAGAGTATGAAGCCTTGCGTTGCATCCATTTTGGAATTCCTGCGAATCAAATTCTGCTCACCAGCCAGGAAATTTCCGATAAACTCCCCGACCTCATCGAGCAAGGGATGGAATTCAACGCCTGCTCTCTCCACCAGCTCGAAAGCTATGGAAAAACTTTTCCCGGCACTTCCGTTGGCATCCGCATCAACCCCGGCGAAGGCTCAGGTTTTGATGCTCGCGTGAACGTGGGCGGCGAACAATCCGCCTTTGGAATTTGGCACGAACTGGTGCCGGAAGCTAAGGCCATTATTGAAAAATACAAGCTCACCATCAAACGTTTGCACACTCACATTGGTGTGGGCACCGACCCAGAAGTGTGGCTACGCGTGGCCGCCTTCAGCCTTTCCTTCTTAGAACATTTTCCCCACGCAACCGTGCTCAATTTGGGCGGCGGATTCAAAGTTGCCCGTGTACCAAGCGAAAGCAGCGTAGACATGAAAGCAGTGGGCGAAAGAGTTCACCAAGCCCTGCTCGATTTCGCTGAAAAAACCGGCCGCAAAATGCATTTGGAAATTGAACCAGGCACTTTTTTGGTGGCCAACGCCGGCGCCATTCTCTCCCGCATCCAAGACAAAACTTCTACCGGCCCCACCGGTTTCACCTTCTTAAAACTCGACACCGGAATGACCGAAATCATTCGCCCCTCTTACTACGGCTCGCAACACAGCATGCAAGTAATCCAGCAAGAAGCCTCTGCAGAAACGGAAGCAGTGGTGGTTACGGGCCACTGTTGTGAAAGTGCAGACGTGCTCACGGTTGTGCCCGGGCACGGCGACGAGCCTGAACCCCGCCTCCTCCCCAAAGCCAAAATCGGCGAC
>CAYHHJ010000047.1:0-6975 GCA_964356405.1 uncultured Candidatus Peribacteria bacterium
CCTGCGCTTTCCCATTTTATTTTTGTCTGGTTACATTTTGAAAACAAAACGACGATATTACGAACTCCTCCAGGAGGTTCGTACGGAAAACTCTTGGAAAGAGTGGGTGATTTATATTTTAGAAGGAATAGAAAAACAATCTTTGGAAACCTCTCAAAGGATACTGGAGATAAAGAGCTTGATCGAGAAAACTCGGCATTCTTTAAAATACTCAAGCGAGTTAGTGGACTATCTCTTCAGTAAGGCCTTTTACTCACAAAAAGACCTCGTAAAGAACTTCGGGATCAATCGAAAAACAGCTTCAAAATACCTCGAAGATCTTCGCAAAAAGAATGTCCTTGAAATGAAAATCGTTAAAAAACAAAAAATCTACTTCAACCCAAAATTTCTTGAGCTATTGAGCTAGATTTGGCAGGCCAGCGTAGAACTAGTTCGAACGTATTCCAGCAGAGCTTGAGAAGCTAAACAGGTAGATAAAACACAGAAAATCAGGTATAATTGGGGGAATAAAAAGCCTCTATGTCAGATGAGCTACTGAATGTCGACAAGCCTAAAAAAAACCGCTTCGTAGCTATTGCGGGCGATCTCTATGAAATTGACGACATAATCGATGCCCTGCACGGCCGAAATTTCACGGCAACCTTACATACATTTGACCTGCATGAGCTAGGAGAGGGTGCTGGAGATCCGCGTGCAATTGGCATAGCTCAGAGGCAAAAAAAAGCAGCACTGCAAAGAATCGTAGCGCAGTCCACGGATGGACTTCGAGACAATCTACCGAATCGCGCTGCTATTTTAATGGCTTTAGAAAAAAACAGCTCACTACGTTTTAACAGCATCACCGAATTTATTGCTCAATTTGCACAACTCACTCCAGCCGATGCAAGCAGCGTTGCAGCAGCAGTAAGCGAGGTGCATGGAGAAGGGTTGCGAGTACTGGATGGGTCTCAGCCCTTAGGAGGGCGTTTTTCTAAGCCCACCGGTCACTCTTTCTACAATGGTAGATACATTCAAAGTGCATTAGGAGAAGGTTGGACTGGTGGAGAGTGGGCACAAGTGAACACCGCCATGGTTGAACGAGCCATGACTGGACAAAGTTTCACCGACGACGACTGGCTTCAAATGTTCTCTGGAGACACTGCACGCAATGAAGTATCTCGCGGAGATACCATGTCCTTAAAAGAGAGATTAGAGGAGTATGCCATGAGAGGATTCACAGGAGGAGCTGTTTTAACCACAGCTTCCGTTTTCGGCGTGATGGCAGTTGGTGAACCTATAGCAGTAATCGCACCCGCGGGATTATTAGTCCTAACAATGAGCAGCGCCGTCGCGACTAAAGTTATACAATCCACCCCAGATTCTTGGCTCACGTCGCTGGCTGTTCAAGCCGCCTCAGTTAGAGTCTCTACAGGATTCACCACTGCAAGTAAGCGCCGTGCAGCAGAGATGATTCCCACGTACAAAAAACTATTTGAAATGACCAAAGCTCGTGTAGAGGAGTTGAAGAAAACTCAGTCCGGACAAGTGGCCCTCCTCGTCATACAAGAGATCCTGGGTCAAGAAGGAGGTGTGTTCACTAGAGACAAGGGTATCTTAAAAATGCTCCTCGATTGGAGCGATGCTCTACAAAGAAGCCCCGCACTCACAAATAGATTCAACGAATTTTTTGAAGGATATCCGCCAGAGGCTTTCAGTTCGTCAAAAGAAGCAAGACAACGCTTTATTGAATTCAATGCTGCTAAGGAATCACCCCCTAAGGCAGCAGAAAAAGAACCAGTAAAAGAAGTGGCCCCAAGGAAGGCTGCTCCATCAACGCAAAAGACTTCTTAATAATGTTGGCAGGCCCTGAGGGAATCGAACCCACGCTAACGGTTTTGGAGACCGCTGTACTACCACTATACGAAAGGCCTACGGAATGAGCTTGGCTGGAGGATTGTAGCTATTTTCTCCGCTTGGGTAAAGGCTTCAAAAGAAACTTCCAATAATACCTTATGGCATCGAGCACGTGGGCACGCATGGTGCGTTTTTGGAAAAAAGCCAAAATGCCGCCGGAAGATAAACGTCCTTCATTATGCTTGGCCTCCGCCTCCCCAACAAAGTGCACTTCAAAACCTTTGCTCCAAGCTTTGCGGCAAATATCCACATCAGACATGAATAAAAAGTAGCGCTCGTCGTTTGGCTTCAAGGCTTCCCAGGCCTTACGCGTAAAAAGCTGAAACGCGCCCGTGAGCCAATCCACCGCCTCAGACTTAGTGGGGTCTTTGTCCCACATCAAATATTTGCGCATGCGGTGGCGAAAGATTTTCCTCAAAAAAGTGCGCTTAATAAAAAGATCAAAAGCCCGAGGGAAATGCCGGTAGTTATCTTGAATGGTACCATCCGGGTACCGGAGCCGAGGCGCCGCAATCCCCACTCGTGGATGCGCTTTCATGTACTCCATCAAAGTCTTAAAAGTATCTTTTTTTACCTCAACATCGGGGTTGAGTATGCACAAAAATTTACCCTTAGCCTGGCGGAGTCCAAAATTATTTCCCTGTGGATAGCCCCCATTTTTAATTTCAAAATAATGAAGATCAAACCCAAGATTCGCATCAAACGGAATCTCTGCATTGGCATTTTTATACCCGTTATTTATCACAAAAACCTCAGTTTTTTTGGGAAGCAGTGCCTTGCGAAGCGCCTGCAAATTAGCAGTGACTTCCTTGGGGCTTCCGTGGTGCAAAATGACGATTGAGAGATCCATTCGAGTCCGCCTGTTAGTTGAAATAGCTAAGCATTTTCCGAGCACTGACTTTTCTAGAACTACGCCTGCCGGGAGTGAAAAGCAAGGTTTTGAAGCCTGCAAAAAAGACCTTCGGATAGCGGAAAAGCATGTAAATGCCCTTTAAAAATTCATAAAATCCCGTACGCAAAACCACGCCCATCCCGTACTGCCACGAGAAATTATTTTTAAGCAGCAACCAGTGATTTTTGTACGAATTCAGTCTCGCATAGTCCCGTTTCTGCTCATCCGCCTTGCCAAGTGAGCGTAAGGATTTTCCCTCTTTATTCGCCACGGTTCGCCCATGCCAGCCCCACACTTCGGGGAAAATCTCTATCTTCTCCCCCAGCCAACGCAGCCGGTACGAAAGGTCAATATCCTCCTTATACATCCACATCCGCTCGTCAAAAAGCTGCCAGTCGTCCCCATGCAATTTGGAAATCACGCTCGTACGAATCAAAAACACCGCACCGGAAATTCCAAAGAACTGTCCAAGCTCGTCGTCGTACTGCCCGGCATCTATTTCACCATGCCCACGGTCATAAAAATGGTGCCGCCCTTCCGCCACAATTCCCAGAGAATCAATCTGCTCGGTTTTACGATGGTTCTTTAAATCCCAATGGTGCAGTTTGCCGGCGCACATCGCAATATCAGCATCCTTCTCCATCCGTTCCAAAAAACTCGTCACAGTGGACGTATCCAACAAAACATCGCTAGTCACCACAAGCAAATATTTATACCCGGGGTTCGCACGCAAAATTTCGTTGTAGCTTCGCCCATAGCCAATGTTGCCTTCCTTGTGCCGCATATAATTAAATCCTGGAAACGCTTCGCCAATAAAATCACGAACTTCGTCGTTATGCGCCGTATCCAAAATCACCACGTCCGCAGGCAAGTTCACGCGAAGTTCCTCCAGCACCGGGAGGCTTTCCCGGAGCAGAGGAAGATCGTTGTAAGTGTTGAGTCCAATGAGAACTTTGTGCATTACTTAGCAAGCATGAGGAATCCTCCAAAGTGGCTTTCGTACGCTTCCGTTTGGCTGCGTGCCATGAGTCCCACAAATCCGCTCAAGAAATCTTCTGCGCTGGTGAGTTGAGCCGCTTTTTCGGAGTCGAGTTCCCCGCTAAGTGATTGTAGTTTTTTGAGGTATTCAGAAAGTCCTTGCGCATCCACCAAAATGAGCCCTTCTTTTTGCTCAGAAAGTTGCGCATCCAAATCTTTATATAAAGTACTGTCTGCAATAGTCTCAGCTTCACTATCCCAGCCAGTCGCCGTAGAGAACACCAAACGGTCGTTTTGCACCCCAAACACCAATTCAATGGTATTGTCCGTGAGATCCTCTGGCAAAGTTCCACCGGAAAGTTGAGCTGCCGCATTCAGATCTAATTTAAGACGAGAGAACGTGCTCTCACCCCAAGCCACGGTATCTTTAGTGAGTGCACCGGGAACATAGGTCTCGGCAAGCAGCAAAAGACCGCTGAGTTGCCCATCTAGTTTGTCCACAAAGGTTTTTGCGTTAGCAGGATTGGAACCGGTATCCACATAAATAGTAATACCTGGGATTGGACTGTTACCATTTTGGTGCAAACTCATAGCGTAACCCTTGTCCAAAAAGCTCATGATTTCATCGAGCTCCATCCCAAAGTAATTGCGAGTCGCTTCTTTCATTTTATCCAAACTTTCCGTGTCGTCTCCCCGTTCGCTAGCCGTAGCAAAGGTCTGCGCAAGACCGTAGGATTCAAAGTAAGCCAAGAGTCCATCAGAAGGGATTTCTCCAAACAAGTATGGCTCAGATTTTGGCACGCTGTCGAAAGAAATATCTGCTTCTTTAGCTTTGGATTTATTTGCATTCACCCATGCCTCAAAACGAAGTCCAGCTTCCTCAGCACGAATCACCACCACTTCCTTGTCCACCACCTCAGGAATATCGCTCACAGAAAAGCCCGCGAGCAAGGAAAGGTCTTCGCCGTAGAGTGAAGGATACATCACTCCAAACAGCGCGTAATCTGGCCCCACTTCGTCCAAAGTTTCCTTATACAAATCGGCATTCCACAAGCTGCTGTCCTCGTCTTGTTCGGTCATGGCCACTAAATCTTCAGGAGTACTGGCCACAAAAAGCAGATCCTCGTGAATGGTGAGATACACCGTTGCATCTGAAGAAACGTAGGCCTCGATATCGCTGAGTTTTTTATAGGTGAGCTGGCCCGCGTCCGATAAAGTCGTGAGCACCGCGGTCATTTTCTCAGGTTCTTCCAGCGTAATCACTGTGAAATTTTCTGGATCATTATCCGTTGGACGAATGGCAAAAACCATACGGAAACGCTCGCCAAAAGCTGGTTTCAAATCGCGTTCAAAATCCAGGCCCACCGTGCCCAGCTGCGCATCCAAACTTTGTGAAGCAGTTTCAGAGATACGTCCGGCATCTCCCAAGTTGGCTTCCAGTGCTTTAATAGCATTGTACTGCTCATCACTACGAGTGGAGTAAGAAACCACCAGGCCAACGTCCCCCGGCAAAAATACCTCGGGAATAAGACCGGAGTCGCTGTACTGAACAGATAGATCAGCCTTGTCACCGCAAGCGGTTAAAAGCACGGTCAAACTCAAGGCAAAGAATAGATTTCGGCGTAGATTCATAAATTGGTTTAAAAGCGCACTCAGGCTATCACGAAAAAATCACGCGGTGAAGCGCAGTTTCCTTGGCGAGTTCGGGATGAAAGCTACTAGCCCACACATTGCCTTTGCGCACCAAAACCGGCGTGCCTTCGTGCACCGCCAAAACCTCGGCATCTCCACTATCCGCCACCTTGGGCGCCCGGATGAAATGGCCTTTCACCAACCCGTTGCCAACCTTCATGGTCGCGGTGAAGCTGGCACTCTGCCGCCCGTACGCATTGCGCTCCACCTTGAGCGGAAGCAGTCCATAACGCGCCAGCAAAATCATCCCCGCGCAGGTTCCATACACCGGAAAATCCGCCGGCCGCCCTTTTAGCCATTCTTTAAGCCCATACTTGGTCATAAACAAATCCATAACGGTGCTCTCCCCACCTGGAATAATAAACCCCGTGAGTCCATCGGTGTCCTCCAAATTCGTCACCCGTTTATGCAAAAGTCCCAGCTGGTCCAGAACCCGCTCGTGCTCCACGTATCCACCTTGAATGGCTAAAATTCCGATCATGGAGGCAGTATAGCGTACGACCTTTCAAAACCAAAACGGCTTTCTTGAGCCGTTATTTAGACCTAAATTTGTGCGCGCGCACAAGTGCCCTCGTGGTACACAAGTATACTCGTGGACGATTCATAGACGATCGTATCGTAACTTGATACAAAAAAGGATTTACTGTAAACTATAGAGTAAGATTTACTGTAAACTTTATGAATTCGACACAAAAAGAGATATTAGACCTGCTAAAGAAGGGTGCACTGAACCCTTCTACCATTGCTGAACACCTAAAAATCAGCCGACAAGCCCTCCACCGTCAATTGAAAGTTTTGATCAAAGCGAAGCGTATTCAAAAAGAAGGAAGCGCTCCTCACATTGTTTACTCCCTTTTAAAAACGGCTTTGGAAAGCCGTGTGGAAGAAGCTTATCCTTTTTTTAAAGAAAACCACCTGCCCTTCTGTTTGAAAGAAAAATCATTTGAGAAAAATTACAGACGATTTCTCCTCGCCAACAAAGAAACGAGCTCACCAGACTTTGCCTTCATGCTAGATAGCGCCGCCGTTTACTCTTCAAATATCGAGGGAAATACCTTGAATCTCAATTCTTTCTTGAACAGTCGTCATCAGAACAAAAAAGTGAGGCCAAAAGAAGCACAAGAAATCGAGGATTTAGTGGAAGCCTATCAGTTCAGCCACACTCACCCACTAAATGAGAGGAATATGCTTAAGGCACATGCCACCCTAAGTAGCGATTTTCTGAATAAAGCGAGGCGAGGTATTTACCGAAAAGAGCCAGTGGGAGTTTTTTCGAGCAGAGGACTCGAATATCTAGCAATTGAGCAAACGCTCTTGGAGAATGAAATGGGGAATTTATTTGAACTCATTGGCAAACTTTTGGAGCAAAAAATGAACCCAGCTGAAACTTTTTTTTGGGCAGCGTGGATTCACCTAATGATGGCTTTAATTCATCCATTTTCAGATGGCAATGGCCGTATTTCGAGACTTTGTGAAAAATGGTTTTTAGTTGAAAAACTTGGCAAAACTATGGTGTTCTT
>CAYHHJ010000048.1:0-6955 GCA_964356405.1 uncultured Candidatus Peribacteria bacterium
GGAGACAGTCTGGACAATGTGAACAACGCCTCTCCGGTGATAAAGGCGACTTGGGGCGAGGTGGACATTTTGCTGATGGGCGATGCGGAAATGGAGGTGGAAGCGGCTTTGCTGGCGGCTGGTGTAGACCTGGAGGCGGACATTTTAAAAGCCGGGCACCACGGCAGTAAGTCCAGCAGCACGGAGGAATTTTTGGAGGCAGTGGACGCGGAGCTGATGCTTATTTCCTGCGGCATCGGGAACGACTATGGACACCCGCATGCAGAGACTCTCGAGAAAGCGGGTGATTTGGATATGGACGTGTGGCGGACGGATTTGGCGGGGAGGATTTCGGTGATTTTTGGGGAGGGCGGTGTTTATGAAGTGAGGACCGAGCGGTGAGGTGCTCATCTTAAATGGGATTGCATTTTGCGGTCGATGGCGTGAGCAATGCTGTGGTGTTCGTGACACAAGGGAGCCAGGTACTTAGGATCGTGAGTGCTTGCGAGACTGAACCGCTGGCTGTGATGAATTTCCGTGGCCAGGCGTAGACAGGTTTTTATGGAGCATTTCTCGCCGTATTCTTCTTCAATGATGGCGCGGACTGCAACGGACATGTAACGAGAGCTGGTGGGCTTTGTATTTTGAGAGAGTTGCTCCTTTTTTTGCTGAATTTTTTCTTTTCGTTCTTGGAGCAAGCTGGTTAAAAGTTGGTTCACATCCTTACCTTGCGCGTGTAGTTCGTTGAGTTGGTCAATGAGTTCTTGAGATAATTCAAAGCTCAAGGTCTGTACCACGAGGGCACTCTGCGGTCGCAGACTTTTTGAGTCAAATAATGTCTCGTTTAAGCCATTTTCGCTTGCAATCAGACGCTCATCTCTCACCAAAGTCTCCAGTGCCGGCTGGGACAGCATCTTTACTTTTTCCGCCAGCTCCTGCTCATTATCCACCGTAGCAATAGAAACCACGCGGGTAAGTTTATTCAGACTCACCTCACCCTCTATCAACAAGTTTTTGAGAGACGGTTTATCTGAGAATCGCTTTTCCAAATTAAGTGCCAGTCGCACCTGTTCTTGGGAGAGTCCGGCCAACTTAGCTGCGAATACGAAGATGGACTCGAAGCCTTTCTTTTCATAGAGTCGGCGGCGATTTACCTCCGGAAGTAGGCCGATGAATTTCTGCCGCCACTGCCTTGCCTGAGCACCGTACTGTTTACAAAGTTGGTAGAGTTTTTCGTCGGAGATTTTCATGTGTTTGCAGGTTAAAATACCAAGAAAAGTATAACAAAAAATCTGCCTATTTTTTAGCTAAAACAACTCACTTTGAGTGGCATTTTGGTAAGATTGTTGCATGGTGAGTGCTTACTCACCTCAGTAGGCTAGGCCCGGCGTTCAATCTTTGCGCCGAGGCTGCGGAGTTTTTCGTCGATGCGTTCGTAGCCGCGGTCGATGTAATTGATGTCGCTGATGACGGTTTCGCCTTCGGCAATGAGGGCGGCGAGAACCATGGCGGCGCCGGCACGGATGTCCCAGCTCACAATGGGCGCTCCCTTGAGGCGGGCGGGGCCGGTGATGGTGGCTTGGTGTGGATTGAGGAGGGCGGTTTCTGCACCCATACGTTGGAGTTCGGGGAGGTAGTTGAGGCGGCCTTCGAACAAAGTTTCGTGCACTTGGCTGATGCCTTCACACTGAGTGAGGAGCACGGCGAAAGGCGCCTGAAGATCGGTGGCAAAACCGGGATAGACGGAGGTTTGAAGTTTTTCTACGGCGCGCAGGGGGCCGTGTGGGAGCACATGCGCTTCGTTTTCGCTAAGCTCAAACTTCGCGCCCACTTCTTCGAGTTTTTGCCAGAAGCTGTCGAGGTGTTCCACGGGGCAGTTTTTAATGCGCACATCGCCATTGGTGAGTACTGCCGCCAGGACGAGCGTGCCGGCTTCGAGATAATCGGCGGTCACGGAATATTCCACGCCTGCGAGGGGCTGGCCACCTTGAATGGTGAGGGTGGGGGAACCGATGCCTTCAATCGAAGCGCCCATTTTTTGGAGGAAGTGGCAGAGGTCTTGGACGTGCGGTTCCATGGCTACCCAGCGGATGGTGGTTTCGCCGGGAATGAGCACCGCAGCCATAATGGCGTTTTCGGTGGCGGTCACAGAGGCTTCCGCCATAATAATATTCGCGGGCTGTAGAGTTGTGGCTTTGAGGTGAATAGATTCGTCGCTTTCAATGATGTTGGCACCGAGTTTGGTGAGAGCATGAAGGTGAGCGTGAACAGAGCGTTTGCCAAGTACACAACCACCGGGAAAGGCGAGGTCTACTTCTTTAAAGCGTGCGAGCAGCGGGCCGAGGAGCAAAATGCTGGCGCGCATGTGCTTAACAAGACTTGGGTCGATTTGTGCGGAGGCCACGCGAGAGGGATTCACCGTTACGGTGCCGGCATCAAAACTCACGTCCGCGCCGAGGCCGGAAAGGATTTTTAAGAATGCGTGCACATCGGAAATATCGGGCACATTGTGCAGGGTGCTGGGCGTGGTGGCGAGCAGCGTGGCCGCCAAAATGGGCAACGCGGCATTTTTAGAGCCGCCGATGTTGATTTCTCCTTTGAGGGGCGTGCCGCCCTGGACTATGAATTGAGGCATAAGTGCCGATAGTTTAGCAAAACCACTTACTTTTTACTAGGAGTGACTTGTCAAAATAGTATTATATGCTAGATTGCGGTATCAACTTTTGTTATGAATGACGGCCTACCAGAACCCGGACTCCTGCTTAAACACCTAGTATTTGGAATATTGAAAGAGGGCGATGCGACCAAAGCCGCTGAACTGCTTGCGAGTCCCGAGGGGTCTGAGCTAAGTGACGTGCACCGTACTAGACTCTTGACTTTGGCCAGTGCACTCGTACCAACGGAACCTAGAAAAATCGTGGCGCAACACCCTATATTTAGGGCAAGAGGTAGGATTCGAGAAACCGTGCAGCGAGCAGCGCCTGAAGTGGATCTCTCCACCAGAAATCCTTTCCCCAAGCCTAGTATTTGGGACGGTACGTCACGAAGGGATGTATATCGAAGCGGCAAGCGAGGACGATAAACTTTAAACATGGAAAACTCCTTTAAAACCGAGCGCTGTTACACCGTTTATCGACCGGGCGATTTGGATATTTCGAATGATTTAGATCTGCAAAGTGAGCTGTTCGGCCGCCGAAGGGCGATGGAAGAGGGCCTACGCAGAATCTTGATGAGCCGCGGTATGGTGGCAGAAACTTCTGAATTCGAAACGGTTGCACCCGTACTGGCTGCGCAGGTGCTTGAAGTGCACGGCGCGTTGCGTAGAGGTCAATTGCATCTGGGAGCGGGACTTTCTGCACAGACTTTGACGGGTTTCAACGGAGCTTTGACTGAGCCGGGTACGGAGTTTGATGCGGTGGTGGAAGTGGACATGAATCATCCGGAATTTTATGAGTTTAGGAAGTGGATGTATGCACAGGCGGGACTTTCTTGTGACCGCAGCATTCGTACAGCGATCCATTTGTTTGACCCGTTTGTTGCCAAGAAATTTGCGGAGTTTTTAGGGGTAAATCTAGGAAAAACACTTTTTGTGGTTAAGCCTTTTGATGCGTTTGAAGCCGACAGTCACGTGGTACCTTTTGCGGCGCGGACAGCTCACCTTTTGGGTAAAAATACCGAACGTGAAAACCCAGTAAATACGGTTTGGCTCTTTGGCGAGCAACATCAGCTACGCACGCGAGAACTTCCGCCGCGAGAACGAGCCATTTTAGATGAGCTGCGCTGGCGTGGGCTTTCTAAATAAACTTCCTTTGCCTTCTGAGGGTTTTTCGCTATAATCGCTCAGCTTTGGGCAGGTTCCAGAGTGGCCAAATGGGGCGGACTGTAAATCCGCTGGCTCTGCCTTCGAAAGTTCGAATCTTTCCCTGCCCACCATTCAAATTTTAGATCTGAAATCATCCGCAAATGGGGCGACGAAGCCTGTTGTGGGGGTTTCTGATTGTTTAATCCGTATATTTTTCTATACTTGACCCATGCCCGGAACCGATGAACGCTTTAGTGGTCAAGAACTTAAAGCTCTGCGTGAGGAGGGTTCAGCGCGTGAAAAAGGTCCAACTCGTGAAAAAGTGCCAGAGCGAGTTTTAAACCCTAAAGAGCGTTTGGATTCTGTCCGTAAAGACGTGGGCTATTTTGTGAAAAACTATCGTCAGTTCCAAGTAAATTATCCAGAGATTGATGGTGCGTTAGCAAAAGAGTTTCCTGATTTTCACCAAAGTACCGAGGGGCTGATGCATCTGATGGATGAACTCAGCACCCCAGACGGGGTTGTAAGTGATTCCACCGTTCTGGAGTATTTGGAGCGTTACAACACACTAGCCGAAAGTGTTAACCGTGCTTTTGAAGCCTTAAAGAGTGCCCATCATGATGCACAGGATCCTTTTCACTCGGCGCTCAATTCTGGAGAAACCTTGGTGCTCACTGAAGCTCAAAAATCAGAAACCGCTGCCTTTGCCCGCGATCTTTACAAGAAAATTTTTCCTGAATCCAATGTCTCTCAATCGGTGCGTTTAGCTACAGGACAATCTCACCTGGAAGACTACCAAAAAATTCTGGTGGCACCTGCCGAGGGGATTGAAGCCGTGGTTATGGGCTTTATAAATCTTTTGAACCCTCAAACTTATAAGGATTTGGGCGATGGAATCCAAACGGCTTGTGGAATGGACTATGAGGAGTGGTGCATGGCGTGGAAAACGCTCAAGACCGTTTATGAAAATGCTTCTGGAGCGGATGTGGCCGAAGTGTCTATTTCTTTCATTGTTGCCGTTTGTTTCTTGGTGGGAGGTGCTCTTAAGTTAAGTCAAATCTCAAAGGGTCTGCAATTACCTGCTTATCTTGTCCCTGCAGTAGAAGTCGTGACGGTTGGGTCGCGCGGACTTATGTATGGAGGGAAATTACAAAGTTTGCCCTTGGGAGTGATGGGTGGGCTTACGTTGAAGTACGTTTAGAGCTTGTCCAAACAAAGTTATAGCCCTCCCTGCCCTCCAATTTGGCATATTTAAAATTATGTGCTATTATCCCTATTTACAGCTATGGCTATAAGAATCTCCTACATCATTGGTCTTCTTTTGGCTCTTTTTATTCCCTCGCAGGCTTTGGCTTATACGGATGTTTCGGAGAACACTGCTTACAAGGATGCCATTGAGTTTCTTACCGAGAAGGGAGTGCTCGAGGGTTACGACGACGAAACGTTTAAACCTGAAAAAGAAATCAATCGAGCGGAATTTTTGAAGATGGTTTTGGAATCGGGAGAAATTGCTTTGAACAGCGGCGACGATTCTTGTTTCCCGGATGTTCCCGCCGGTGAATGGTTCACCTCCTATGTGTGCCACGCCAGAGACATGGGCATCGTGGAGGGCTATCCCGACGGCTACTTTAGGCCTGAAGATCCTATCAATTTGGTGGAAGCCCTTAAAATTACTTTGACCGGTTTTGAGTTTGAACTGGAAGAGAGTGATCCGTGGTATGGAAGTGTTCTTGAAGCCGCTGAGAAAGATAATTTGATCCCGGAAACGGTGGACGATATCACCGATTTGTTGAACCGTGGGGAAATGGCGGAACTGTTGTATCGAGTGATGAGTGGGGAAGCGAGTGTGGAAGTGGCGGAGGAAGAAGAGAGTATCGAGGAGGGTGTATTTCGCCTCATCAATGAATATCGGGTGGAGAACGGTTTGAGCGAGCTGGAATCAAACTCAGCTATGGCGCTGGCGGCACGCACGCATTCTGAATGGATGGAAAATACCGAAACCTTCAGCCACACGGGAGAAGATGGCAGCAGTTATGCTGACCGCTGTTTGACGGCCGGAACGGTGTGTAATGGAGAAATAATAGCCATGTCCTCGAATCCGGGGGCAGAAATTTTTGTGGATTTATGGAAAAACAGCCCTCCTCACAATGCTCTGATGCTCACGGCAGACTTTACGATGGCCGGAGTGGGAATCTCTCAAGGATATGCTACCGTGGATTTCGGTTATTGAAGCCGTAGAGCGTGCCTTCACTCAGCCACAGCATAATAGAGGGTGCCGGACAGTATTCCGAACGCTTGGTGATATTTACGGACAAAGAATAATTGTAAAAAAACGCAGCCTTTGCTATAAAAGGGTGCACTTCATCAGGCCATCTTAGCTCAGTTGGTAGAGCGGCGGTATCGTAAACCGCAGGTCACCGGTTCGATTCCGGTAGATGGCTCCATTTTTGGATATGAGGCGCCGAGCGGCTTGACGTAAACTTAAAAAGTTATATAATGTGGCCTATTTAATTTTTCTGTGTGACGGCAAGGAGGAAATCCACCAGCGTACCGAGTGAATGGCCCAGTCAGCCGGCTCCTTTTGTGCCTGCAAATAAATTCAACGGGGTGGCTAAAGCGCATTTGGACTCTTTCCTTCTCTTTTTGGCGGATGCTTGGGCAAATGGTGTAAAAGCAGAGGGCGTCTCTGAAGACGGCAGCCCGAACGTGCTCCCGTATGAAGTTTTGGAATATATGAGCAAATTAAGCGCGCTGAGCTTGGTGGCACCCGGCAGTCAACTGGCTTCTTTCTTGCCTGAGGAAGATGGGCGGCATTTATTTGTGGATCAAGCCGTTGAGTTTTTCGAAGAACGAGAACACGAACTGGACGTTGACGCTTTCCTGTTTTTTGGACTACACCGAGAATTGTTCCCAGAGAAAGAGATCGTAAAAATACGGCGAGCTTTTTGGAACCACAACATGGATCACTTTGCAGAGGTGAATGGACGGGAAGAGTCTTCACCTGCCTACCGGCTAAGCCGACTGGTGGTGAGCGCACTTTTAATGCCGCACGAGGATAAAGACACCGTGGACGCCGTGAATAAACACTGGGCAAAATTTTTGTTGGCACTGGATGAGGCCATGGATTCAGAGACTCTGGAGAGAAACCGTCGCCTGGTTCAACCCGACCCTGTG
>CAYHHJ010000049.1:0-5254 GCA_964356405.1 uncultured Candidatus Peribacteria bacterium
CCCAAGTCGCCTTTATCACCGGAGAGGCGTTGTTCACATTGTCCAGACTGTCTCCCGTGAAGGGTTCGAACGGAAACAAAACATCCAGCCGCAAGTCGCCAAATTCAAAGTCATGGTCGTCGTCCGCAAAACTGTACGGAATATCCTGCCGCTCAATCTCCTCCATAAAAACCCGGTAGGCTTCGTTGCTGTAGTCCGGCGCGCTCAGCATCACCTCGCCCACATCAAAGCGCTGCAGCACCGGCACCAACCCCGCCACATGATCCTCGTGCGGATGCGTCAAAATCACCAAGTCCAACCGCCGGTCAAACGGCGACAGCACCTCACCCAGCTGCTCCAAAACCGCGCTCCCCGGCCCACCATCAATAAGAATATTTTCGCCCGTTTCGGTGCGCAACAAAATGGCGTCGCCCTGTCCAATGTCCAGCATGTGCAGCTCTAAAGTGGACGGCACTTTAAGCCACGCACTCCCCAGCGCCAAGGCCGCCGCAATCGCCACACTAATGATTCCAAAATACTTTTTCATTCCCTCACGCTAGCAGAAAGATTCTGACAAATACCTGAAATCAGCGCAGCCACACGTGCAAAACTTGTTCACAAAAAAGAGGGAAAACCACTCTGGGCCTCCCTCTTTAATTCATTGTTAGTGTCGAACTAAAGCTTTTTCTTTCGTCGGCTGGCAGCACCGGCTCCAAGAAGCGAAAGCGCTCCCATGAGCAAGAGTCCAGGTCCGGTCTCAGGCAATGCCACGGTGGTGAGAACCCCTTCGGATTCGTTTCCATTTTCATCCACGGCCGTTACTTTGAAAGTGTAAGTTTCACCAGCGGTGAGGTCTTCTACTTCATATTCAGCCGCACTTGAAGCTACCTTAATGGCGTCGTCGAAGCTCACTCCGCCGTCCATGCTCTGGTAGAGCCAGTATTCAGCGAGGTCGCCCGCGCTGTCTACACTCTCGGTCCAAGTAAGCAAGATGCTGGTATCGCCGCTCACAGCAGACAAGAAATTAGTGATGTCTTCAGGAGCGATGAGGTCGGCAAGGTCCAAAGTTTTTGAGGTGAAGTCCACACTCATGTTTTCTTCAGAAAGAGATTCGCCGTCTTTATTGAAAACGGTGTCGTCCATGGTGAGCACGTAGTCGTACCCAGCGTCCATTTCCTCTGTTACGAGGGTGATTTTGCTGGCGTCGTCTTCATCAATGCTCACAGCAAGCACGTCGATTTCTTCCGTTGCATCGTCTTCCAATTGAATGGTGAAGGCATCTGCATCGGCTGAAGCCACTTCTTGTGTGAAAGTGATTTCGAGTTCATTCACGTCGGTAGCATCGAGGTCTTCGATCATGAAGTCGTCACTTGCCTTGTCTACTTCCACGGGAGTTTCTTCGGTCTTTTCTAGACCACTTCCATCGAAGTAAGCCGTGTCAGAGGTTCCGCTTTCAATTGGATTTCCAGACGCATCTGAAATTGAAATTCCGGCGGTGAGTTCGTACTCGGTGCTAGCATCTTGAATGTCGGTCACCAAGAACACAGTAGCTGCATCGTCGGATGCATATGCGCTGATCACTTCGAGCGGCGTACCATCGGTAGCCGTGAGTGAGAAGGCAGAAGTCGGATCGCTAGGCAATTCCACGGCTTCAGAAAAGGTAACTTCCACGAGTGAGTTCGTCACGGCAGAAGCGCTCTTTACGGTTGGCGCGGTGTAGTCAGCAATCTCAGAAGATTCTGGAGTTGCCTCAACTTCTTTAGAATAGAATTCAGATTCATTGCCATCCGCGTCGTAAGCAGAAGCGGCAAAGTAGTAAGTCACGCCATTGGTGAGATTTTCCACGGTGTAGGTGGTGGTGTTGCCTGCATCAATAGAAGGAAAGGTATAAGAACCTCCCTTTTCAGCAACGGACTGAAGCCCGGAGTAAACGTAATAGCCCTCCACACCAGTGTCGTCGGTAGCCGCGTCCCAGGTGAGGGTCACTTGACCGTCTCCAGGAACCACCTCAATACCTTCCACAACGGAAGGAAGGGTAGCGGTATCCACAATTTCAGCGGACGCTGCCATGCCTCCCACGAGTGAAAGGATGACCAGTGCGCTGCTGAGACGCAGAACTTTAGAAACGTGTGCCATACGTGAATTGGTTAACTTTTGTTTTTAAATCTCTCTATTATAGCAAATTTTCGCGAAAAGAGCAAACGGCCACTTACAACTCTAGTTTCACAATGCGCTTAAACTCTGGTTCCCAAGTATAACTGGTCTCTCCAACAGTGAAACGGCCATCTTTTAAATCAAGAGGAACAACTCCATCGTCGTCCAGGATTAGCTCTCCCTTTCCAGAAGGAACCCCCATTACCCATTCTCCTTTATAGGAGGTGGAGAGTCCGCCTTCCTCCCAATCCCAGGTGCCTTTTCCACTGAATTGATTCTTAAGGTCTTGTTCAGTGAGAGACTTATAGTCTTCTGGAGCATCTAAAGCTGCTGGAGCATCCTCATATCCGTCATCAAGATCAAAGTCTATTTCACCTGGTTTTGGTTGATCGCTCGTAACTCGAGGAGCAGGCGTAGGAGTGGGAGTTTCGGTAGGTGCCACCGCCGCCACTGGTTCTGTTCGGGCTAGTCTTTTCTTGAACTTGTCATACTTCTCACCCAATTTATTTTCTGTTTTTGCGGTTTCAATAGCGGTGGCGAAGGCATCGCCAACATTTCTATACGCAGCATGTCTAATCACGTCTGCTTTGGAATAGGTCAGGCCAAGAGCCGCTTTTTCTTGAACAAAGGTGTCCACAACTGCCGGGTCAACAGGAAGCGCAGAAGCATGCACAACGATGGTTTCTCCATCGGCGGTAGTGAGGGTTGCTGTCCACTCTGCACTGCCGTCCGCAGCAGGAGCCACAATCTTTGTACTAGTTATTTGTAAATAAGTTGGGTAAGCATCTGCCAAAGCTTTAACGCTTGTATTCGCGTTCATCAAAGCATAGGTAGTAGAATCGCGAACTACCTCGGGCGTCCACGCGTAGCCGATGGACAAGGCATCCGCTGCAGTGCTCAGTAGTTTTTCATGATCAATCTCTACGGTGGCCGGAACTGCCTCTGGTGCTGCCACTGGAGCCGGCATTTTATCAATTATACGTTGGAGCTGTGTTTCAGCTTTTACGAGTTCCTTAGCCAGTTGATTCTCGAGTTGGTTGTAGGCCAAGTATTGCTTAACATCGTCGTGCGTTACACCTTCTGGCAATGAACCGCCGTTGACTCTTATATAAGCATTTACTTGCGCATCGGTGATTTGGTCAGGATGAACGCTCACGGTCACTTGTTGGCCGTCGTTGGTTTCAAGTTGAACATAGTAAGTAGCTAACCCAGCGTCTGGATCCACAAGCAAATTAGGACCGACTTGTTTAACCTTTCCAAAGAAAGGAGGATTATCAGTGATATTATCCACCGGTTCCTGAATTCGCTGAGGGTAAACCTCGAGTAGATCCGGCACTTGGTCGATGCGTGCGAGTGGATATTCGTTCGGCTTAAGACTAGTACGCTCTGGTTTTTCTGGACGAACGCGTGGCTCACGGTCTGGCTTATCTGGACCTTTTTCATGACCCTTGAATATCACCTCCATGAGCGTGGGTGAGTCTGGCTCTTCAATGGGGTCGAATCCCGCCATAATCAAGGCTGCGTTGTAAGCGCCTTTTTCAACAGAGGAACTCGTATAATCTGCAAGCTGGTTGTACTTAGAAACTCGCGTGCCAATGGCTTTGCTGTTGGGTCCAAGGGTAAGGAAAGTAATACGAATAGCTTTAGCATCAATAGCTCTCCTAGCATCTTCTTCACCTCCCTCAATAGGCCCGTAGCTTGTTGGGTTTTTTCTTTCTTTTACGCCAACCATATAACGGAGGGTCTCTCCCTCAGTGTTGGTCACTAAAATAGTTTTATCATCTCCACGGGCGTTTCGTGGACCTTCTTTAACGGTAACCTTTCCGGTCAAACGTTCATCGGCCGCAACCATTCTTTGCACACTCTCCCAAACTCGTTGCCAATCTTTTTCAAGAGCTGTTTCTGCTTCTTCATCCGCTTCTTTTGTCTCTTCACGTCCGAGTGTTTTATCGAGCCGTACCAATTCTTCCTCAAGTGCTTTTTCAAGAGCTTGTTCCAGTCCTTCTTGTGGAGTTCCTTCGGGTACCACTGCACGCACATTTATGGTTACCAATTCCCCATCAGGTTTTTTAAGAGTGGCATTGTAAGTTCCAATCTCCTGGTCTGGCGTGAGTTGAACGCCAATCCGGTCGTCTTTATCGGTAAGCCCATGTTTATCTATAAAAGCGTCTACTCTTGCATCCAGGCCTTTCTCGTAAGCAGAGCGTTCATCCACGGCTTCCACGGCAACGGGAGCTATCGGAGCAACTGGTGGAGTAGGTACATCGGGCACTACCGGGGACACTACTTCTGGAGTTGAACCAGGTTCGCGTCCAGAGGTGGGAGCCGTATCAATTGTTCCATCACCATCAAGATCAACACCAGGCAAGCCTCTTCGCTCAGCTTCTGCTCCTGCTACCACGGCT
Organism: uncultured Candidatus Peribacteria bacterium; assembly: GCA_964356405.1. GTDB lineage: Bacteria > Patescibacteriota > Gracilibacteria > UBA1369 > 2-02-FULL-48-14 > 2-02-FULL-48-14. The sequence goes on from CAYHHJ010000049.1 coordinate 4,539, forward strand.
TCTGCGTGGATGAGGTCGGCGTATTTTTGATGTGCTATCTCATAACTACTCCATGGGAAAAGTTCACTGGTAGCAGTTTTAACCACGCCATTTTCGGTGTAGGTCACGGTCACGTATCCGTCCACTAACTTTACATCGGCACCAATTGGCAAATAGTTGGCATCCAAACCTTGTTCTTTAAAGTTGGAATAAACCGTAGCGTAAGCCAAAAGACGAAGGTCTTCCGTGCCCTTAAAGGCTAGGCGCAGGTCTGAACTATTCTTTTCAAGCGTTTGCAAAAGTCCATTCTTCGCGTAACTGGAATCCACGGTAAAAGGGCTAGCATTGAAGGCTTCCTTGTTAGCAATAGGTCCGGTTGTAAACAAGTTTACATACAATTCTAGCAACTCCTTTTTAGAAGTGTTAATAATTTCTTCTCGTTGCTTCGCTACTTGTTCTGCAAGCTCTCTTGCCTCTGGACTAGATTCTCCTTTGGCGTCCACCCATTTATTGATTTTTTTAGACTGAGCGCCGCTGCCTTCAAAGATCTCCCCCGCCAGGAAAATACGCCGAGAAGGATTCTCGAATTCATACGCATTTCTGAGGAAGAGCTTGGCCATACAAGTGGGTTTTATTTTTATTTTTCCTAACATTTTACCACAAAAACTGCTCTTTTACTAGTGCTTGCGGACGGACTCACCAGGTAGGCCGGCCACCTCTTCGGCGCCCAGACTTTC
>CAYHHJ010000049.1:5354-6764 GCA_964356405.1 uncultured Candidatus Peribacteria bacterium
GTGATGGGTTTTAGCCCCTCAGCCTCAGCGCTCAGAGTGAGGTAACGCAGCGTGTAAGGCCCCTGCGAATCCAGCGTGAAACGGAAAACTTCCGCTTGCGAACTATACGAAAGCATTTCGTTTTGCTCAGGTACTAAGGCCGTTAGCCCCACTTCTGCAGCGGTGTCCGCCTCCCAGTTGTAAGCAGGAAGCAGGTTAAATTGCAGCAAATCGGCACCATAGTTTTTAAGCACCGGACTAGGCGAAAACAGGTTTGCGGTAACCGCAATTCCCAGTGTGACTAAAATACTCAAAGCAACGGTGTGGGTGGAACGGCGCATGGAGCTTGGCGTGAAGTACTTTTATCATATAGTATGAACGTCCAAATGGAACACTCAATTTTAGACAGTCTCAACCCCGCGCAACAGGACGCCGTGCGTGCCACCGAAGGCCCCGTGCTTATCATTGCCGGAGCCGGTTCCGGTAAGACCCGAGCTCTCACGCACCGCATCGCCTACCTCATTCAGGAAAAGGGCGTGCACCCGTGGAATATTTTGGCCGTGACCTTTACGAACAAAGCCGCCGGCGAGATGAAACAACGTGTCGTGAACTTGCTCGGTGGTGACGGCGCCACACTTCCCACCGTGGGAACTTTCCATGCGATTTGTGCACAAATTCTGCGTCGCCACATTCACGAGCTCGGCTACGAAAATCAATTTGTGATCTACGACACCAACGACCAAGTGGTGCTGATGAAGGAGATCATGCACGACCACCACATCGACGAAAAACAAGTGAACCCCAAGGCCGTACTCGGGCAGATTTCCCAGGCTAAAAACATGCTGATGGACTCTGAAAGTTACCAAAATTCCGCGCACAACACTTTCACTGAAAAAGTTGGACAATGTTACAAATCTTACCAAGCCCGCCTCGCCAAAAACCAGGCGCTGGACTTCGACGATCTGCTCATGAAAACCGTGCTGCTCTTCCAAAAATATCCCGAATTGCTCGACCAATACCAGGAACGTTACCGCTACATTTCCGTGGATGAGTACCAGGACACCAACCACGCCCAATACACGCTCGTAAAAATGCTCGCCGAAAAATACCGCAATATTTGCGTGATCGGCGACCCCGACCAAAGCATCTATTCTTGGCGCGGCGCGAACATCCAAAACATCATGGACTTCGAAAAGGACTACCCCGAGGCGCTCGTGATTAAGCTCGAACAAAATTACCGTTCATCTCCAGTCATTCTAGAGGCGGCGCACAGTATTATTTCCCGCAACCTCCACCGCAAAGAAAAAAAACTGTGGACCGAGCGCGACGGTGGCTCCAAAATCCAAATCCTCAAAAACCGTGACGAGCGCGACGAAGCCATGCGTGTGGCTCAGGCCATCATGGCGCATGTAAGGCAACACGAAACACCGG
>CAYHHJ010000050.1:0-6753 GCA_964356405.1 uncultured Candidatus Peribacteria bacterium
TTGTCTTTGGGTTTTTCGAGCACGCAGTCCTGAAACGCGCCCACGGTGTCCACGCCCAGCACGAGTTTGCCTGGATGACGCTGGGCTACTTCCTCCGCCTTACCTTCTGCATTGATGAGAACGACTTCGTGAGCCAGGCGTGAGCTGGAGTCGATTTCCTTAAAATGGGCCGGTTCAATCTGGAAATCCATGCCAATGGACTGCAAAAGGTCGCGGCGGCGGGGACTCTGAGAGGCTAAGATGAGAGGTGTTTTCATTTTCCTTTGACATTATAAGGTTTCGCCCCTATATTTTACGGGCAAATTTTTAAATTACCAGTACAGGTTATGCCGATCATCAAATCAGCCAAGAAGGCCGCGAAACAATCACTCGTAAAGCGTGATCGTAATTATTTGACTCGTACTGCTCTCCGAAAGGCGCTCCGAGCGTTCAACGATGCAGTTAAAGGTGGTAAGAAGGCTGATGCTGAAAAGCTCTTGCCTGCTGCTTACAAGATCATCGATACAGCTGCAAAGAAGAAAATTCTCGAGAAAAAGACCGCTTCACGACGAAAATCTCTCCTCGCCCGCCACTTGGCAGCGATGGAAAAGAAAGCTTAACGAGAGACTAAGAGCATCCGAACTTCACCATTTAAATCCTGGACACTCTCCAGGATTTTTTGAGTCTCGTACGCGTAGCCTTCCCCACGGATGGTTCCGGGGTCATTGCTTAAGAAGGCATCACCTTCGTATCCGTAGATCACGAGCACACTGAAAACGGGACCGGGTTTGCCGTAATGGGGATTTTCCAGGTTTTGCACGGGCACAATAAGGATTTTGCCTTGGTCGAGCTGGGCTTGCATGTTTTCGAGCGTCACGTCGTAAGAAAGCTCGGCATTCAAACGGTAGTACTCGTTTAAAAGTCGCAGGGTTTGACCGAGATCGGTGTCTTTATAGGTTCCCAGATTGGCGAGTTCCCAATCGCGTGCTGCGAGCAGGGCCTGACCGTTGATTTCCTGAGTTTGAGCGTCCATTCCGTTGGCCCAGAGGTAAGCCATGTAGGCGCTGGCTTCTTCTGCAAAACTGGCCCAAGGGTCATTCCAGACTCCGTACGGTGCCTGAGCCACAAAAGGCACACTTTGAGGGAGTAAGGTGGTTTCTTCTATTGAACTAATTTTTTGTTCGAATATGTCTTCCAAGATCACGGCGTCCACCACAGGCGCCTCCCCTTCTTTACCCTGGAGCTGCTGGGCAACGAGCATTCCGTCCACAAACGCGATGAGGACAATGAAGAGTGTGATGTATTTATGCTTCCAATCTTCTTGCATAGAGTTCATTGAACCACATTTTTGAGGCGGCGTCAAAGCCCTTCGTTTTACCCTTTTATAAGGAGTGGTAAAATCACCTTACTAACCACGCCATATGAAAATCCGATTCCTCGCCCCTTTTTTAGCTGCAATGTTACTTTTTACCGCATGTAGCAGCGGAACCACGACTACGACGAGCACTACCGAGCCTACTACTACCGAGGATTTTGAGACCTATGACGGAACTTTGCCCGTTGAAGACGGCAGTATTACCGGAGCTCAGGTTCCTTACACCATCAAGTACGACACTTCAAAATGGACGGTGGTTCCATCTGACAGCACCTCAGATGCTGAATACGAATTTGAACACGTGGATGGCGATGTTTACGCTTTGATCATTCCTGAACGGATCGAGCTCGACTTGGCTGCTTTGAAGGAAATTGCTCTGGAAAACGCTCAATCCGTTGCGCCTGATGCGCTAGTCACTTTTGAGGAAGATCGCACGGTGAATGGCGTTCAAGTTCACGTGATGAAAATCGACGGAACTTTGTATGGAATCGCCTTTGAATACTACGGTTACTACTATGGTGGAACTGCAGGAACCATTCAATTCATCACCTACACCAGCTCAAACTTGGTTAGCGAGTACGAAGCTGACCTCACTGAACTCTTGAACGGACTCACTATTACAGAGTAATTTAGAAACTTAAGCACTAAAAAAGAGACCCTCCGCGGAGGGTCTCTTTTGAATTTATAAATGGTGGACCCGATCGGAATCGAACCGACGACCTCTTCCATGCCATGGAAGCGCTCTAGCCAACTGAGCTACGGGCCCAAAGTGAGGACGAAAGAGAGTTCACTCTCTTGAGTTTGAACGGCGGGCCTCGTTGACCCCGAAGGGAGCTACGGGCCCGTGAGGAGGGCGAATGAAGTATACTCAAGAAATGTTGTCTTTCAAGTCGCGTAATTTTTGGGCCGCCTGCTTGTAGCGTTCAAAGTCTTCTTCTGTTTCTTTTTTGTCGTCCCGAGGCGGGATTATCAAAGAAAGGAGGTCTGGGTGGGCAAATATCTCATCGGGTTTGATACCAAGCACTTTCAAATACGAGTCTGCACAGTGATAACGTACATAATAGTCTGGATCTCGGGCGATGTGTTCCAAAAGTGCCTCGCTCACATAAACCGCCGGAAAGTGACGTAGCAAAATAGCAGAGTCCATGCGCATGAACCAAGTGGGGTAATTCAGTTCGTGAATCACTATTTTGGCGTAGCGGTCGTCCGTGGCGTCTGGGTCTTTGAGTTGCAAATAAGTGGCGAGCTCAATTTGAAACTTTCCATGCACCTTTTGAACCTTTTCACGTAAATCTGGAAGAAGGTCAGGCAAATCCACCTGCTTGAGAGCTTCTGCGGCTACATAATCTTCACCCTCTAAACCCTCAAGCAGCATTTTTTGGACGTGTGAAGGATCTTCACGCGCCAACTCACGACTGTAATCCCCTACTCCATCGTGCCAAATCATATAGGGGCTTCCGAATATTCGTTCCTTAAATGATTCCCAAGATTCCGTCGTGTTCATGCTTAAAAGATAGCAGTACAAAGATGAATGGGAAACAAAAATCCGTACCGCGCTGCTTCAAGTGACCGCTTCTGCTTGCTGAGATGAAAGCTTCTTGCGACAATAATGAATCATTTTAAAATTCTTTATGGAGCTTTTTCCCAGTCTACCGGATGCTCTGTCAACGAAAGGGATTTTGAAATCGGCAAGAAATTTAGCCCTGCCTATTTTGTTAGCCATGGGATGTGTGCGTGAAGACACTGAACCTGTGGCACAGTGGATTGATCATGACGCCGAGACTTTTGATATTAAAATTCAATCGAGTGGAGATGAAGTGACGTCTATCCCCTACAGCTTGCTAGCTCTGATGCAAGACGGTGATGAAATTGATACCGACGGGCATAAAAACTTTGAACTGCCCATTCGCACCGATCCGGATGTGAGCGAAGATGAGCAATTTGATCTGGATGCAAAGGCCTTCAGCGTGCTGTATGTGAATGCCGAAACCTGGTGTGGACAAGCCCTGGACTGGCTCAGTATTTATAAGCTCTTTATAGTGGAACAAGATGGCTGCATTAGTGACCTAAGCACCTGTGGAGAAGAAACTTGTGATGAAGATCGACTTTGGACGGTTTACCAAGAAGCCATTAATCCGGTGGAGGATTCAGATACCGGCGAAGAGATGGAGGAGATTTAGTATGGTCACGCTGATCCCTCTACTGCATTTTTGGCGGTGATTCGAGCACAGCTGACCGCTTAAGTCTTAAGACTAGTCTATAAACCTTGTCACTCTAGGTTTTTTTTGCTAACATGCACAATTATTTACATACAAGCGTGGACAGACCAGAAGAAATTACGATTTACACATGTTTGAGCTCAAACAGCGCGGTTAATAGTCATCGTCGCTTAAATGTTGGCTATTATATCGAATGTGCCGATATTATTTCAAGGAATCCCAATGTAATATTTGAGCCTGGATTAAGCGGAGTTGAAGCCGATCACATGGTTTATGAGGGGACCAATTGGGATATCGACAGGAATGGCTGGCCCGAGAAATATCTAATTCACAGCCAGGGTAGATTAGGGCATATTTTGGTAAGCTTCAGGTTCAAACTTGGACAAATTACTGGTGCCGTTGATTCACTTGCACACTTAAAAAGCCCAGGGTTTTATTTGGATCCGCATCTTGAAGCTTTTGGCAATATTTGTTATAAGGCCGGGAACACGAGTCTAATTAGAGTCAGAGTTGAAAAAATAGTGAACAAGCCACTTTAGTTGGAACCAAATGTAGACTCGATTTAGCAAACTTTTTACACTTTCCTTTTTTTAAGCTGCACTTCGTGCAGTATGGTCACACTGGTCCCTCTACTGCATTTTTGGTGGTGATTCGTGTTACTTTTTGCTAAAATTATTTATTGCCTATCTCTTCACCTCTCATTTATATGCTAGATGCTTCTCAAAATTCGGTCCTTAAAACAATATTCGACGATTACTTTAATAAGGTTGTTAGCCTGTATTGGAAAACACACTCCGCCCATTGGAATGTTATAAGCGCCGATTTCTACTCACTACATAAACTTTTGGAGGAGCAATACAACTCTCTTTGGAGTTCTCTAGATGAGATTGCTGAACATATGCGGTCACTTAGCTTGGCTGCCCCAAATCGATTGAACTCTGTGGAAGCGTTGCCATTTGGAACAGACCGCAATGCATTGATAAATGATTTGATTAAAGATCAAGATGAAGTCATCCAAGGACTTAGATTAGCCATCCGACAGGTTGATGCTTCAGATGATATTTCTGGGGCAGACTTTCTTACTCAACAATTGGCGATGCATGAAAAAACTGCTTGGATGTTGAAAGCCTCCTTGGTCAGTTGATGTTTTGTAGCAAACTTTTTTTAGGCTGCACTTCATGCAGTGTGGCCACACTAGTCCCTCGACTTATTTTTGGGTAGTGATTCGTATAAGATTGTTTTAATGAAAATATTTTTACTTTTATCGCTAAGTGCCTTACTACTTTCTGGGTGCGACAAAGTAGATAGATGTTTAGATTCAGGAGGAGCTTATAATTACGAAACGGATGTCTGCGAGTTCCAGTAACCTTTTTCTAGTTTTTACACTTTTCCGACTTTTTGTGGTCACACTCGTCCCTCTACTGCATTTTTGGTGGTTATTCGGCAAAGGCTCCCCTAAAATACTCGTATGAAAGATGTTTTTGGGAAAGTACTTCTTGGTTACTGGGAGGGCGACCATACCCCCCCCCACTTCATCCGTAGAGATGATGGTTTTTTGGATGAAACTCCTACAAATCATTACTTCAAAACTGCTCTTTCTCCGAGTGAGAAGCTAATCTTTCCGTATGCCCATGGGAAAATATTAGATGTTGGTTGTGGAGCTGGCAGAGCTTTGCTCTATTTCCAAAAAAAGAACTTGGATGCGTATGGAATTGATTCCTCACCTTTGGCGGTTCAGGTCTGTAAAGATCGTGGCCTCCGTGCAGAAGTAAAAGACGTTTTTACGATGAAACGCCCCAATACCTTCGATACGGTTGTTCTTTTTGGGAATAACATCGGTATTGGAGGAGATCTTCGCGGTGTCCAGAAATTACTGAAGAAGCTATATTCTCTGACTAAGAAAGGTGGCCATCTTTTGCTGACCAGCATTGACGTGACCAAAACGAAAAATCCAGACCATATTGCCTATCACAAGTTTAATTTGAAGAAGAAAAAGTACGTGGGCGAAGTGAGAATTAGAGTTGAATATAAAAATCAACTTAGTCCTTACTTTAAGTGGATTCACATTGATCCAGAAGCTCTCAAAGATCTCGCTGAAAAAACGAAGTGGACAGTGGTTTACTTGAAAAGCAGTAAAGATGGTCAGTATTCGGCGGTTCTAGAAAAGTAATTCTAGCAAACTTTTTCTGGTTTTTGTACTTTCTGAACTTTTTTGGTCACACTCGTCCCTCTACTGCATTTCTGGTGGTAATCCGATTGAAAATTGTCCCTACCCTTTAAGCTATTGGGCTAAATAGGCCCTATCCCACCCTGTTTTTGTATCGCATTCGCGACTGATTCTTTCCCAATGAATTCTCCAACAACAACTGAATATTCTGGCGAGTGTGTATCCGCATAGAGTCGAACCTTGGCTATCAAAAGCATACGGTCAAAATCTTTGCTGATGATGCATTTAGTATCTAGAGAATATCCAACCTCAGGAATTGGTTTCACATCCTCTTCACCGCCTCCGACGACGAAGGAAACATTTGATTTTTTACCAAGAATATACGGAAGACAAATATGTGAAAACTCAGTAGGATGAAACGTCGACAAAATCTGCCCATATCCGATTTTCGCGATCATTTGACCGAATTCCTGAGGGACATGTCTGAACTGCACCGTCGGATATTCTCCATATTTCTTGAAGTAGTTTTCTCTCCGCGCACTATCGTCCACTGCTATCAGTTTCCACTTTGAGCTAACATCTTCCTTCTCGCTCAAACCTTGAAAGAATCCTGACTTTCCCATTTTGTAAAAAACAAAAGCAGCTGGATACTCCTCGACGGCGATTTCCTTAGTCCCATGTGGCGACTTAGTATCTGGCACTTTGATATGTTTGGGGCGGGATTTTTTACGATACGACGGCGAATTAAAACTGAGGCGCGCATCACCCCATAGGTCACGTGCGACCTTTCGCTCAAATTTGGAGGTAATAGCAGCACATTGCTTACAACTAGCCTTCCTTATGACATGCTGGCCACCAAGTGAGCGTGGAACAATATGCTCATCAGTTAGATCATCAGAAACAATGCCGCAATATATGCATCTGCCTTTAGTTTCAAAATATGTCGGGCCATGAGTCATATTATTTAGCATTTTTTACTACTACTTGGGTTGAAAGAAAAACTCTTTAAGTTC
>CAYHHJ010000051.1:0-6616 GCA_964356405.1 uncultured Candidatus Peribacteria bacterium
TGGACAAGTGGGTGACACCGGAACCGCAACGACTTACCATTTGCACTTTCAACTCGATAGCGCCGATGCGCCTTGGCATCCTTACTGGCCTTTCACCACGGCTGAAGCCAGCGCCGCCGGTTATGACTTTTGGGATGCGGTGAACTATGGCGTAGGAAAAGATAATTTGTACCGCTACACCCGAAATCCTCTCGACTTTGTTCAAAACAATTTAGACGGAAATGCCGTTTTAACCAACAACGTGCCTCTCACCACTACGGTGGAAAGCACCACGACACCCGTTGAAGAAGCTACCGAAGAAACAGAGACCGAAGTCGTAGAAGTAGTGGAGGAAGTGGAATCTGCCGTGGTTAGCATCGACTTCAGCAGTCTAAAAATTGTGAGTCCCGCCTTTATTATGGAGGGACAAAACCAAACCGTGAGTTTGAAACTTTTGGATGAAAGCGGCGACCTTAAAAAAGATGCCAGTTTTGATGGAAGCATGAGCCTCACCGTTTCGGACGAAAGCAGCGGCAAACTGAACCGTGACTCGGTGACTTCTGCCGACTTTGAAGATGGCGTGGCGGAACTTTCGCTCTATGCCGACCATGAAGGAGCCCTGACGATCACGGCTGAAATTGCCGGACGCGAATACTACTCTTCCACGGTGAATGTGATTTCCGGTATTGAGCCTTTTGCTAAGTTTGGAATCGCGCACGACGGGTACTTTGTACCCAACAAGGCTGAGTCCATCCAAATCCAAGCCCTGGATCTTGAAAGCAACCCAACCCCTGGCTTTTATGGAGACGGGGACATTGAACTGAGTCTTGTGGAAGGAAGCGGAAGCTTCTCCAAAGACGTGCTCACTAAAAAGGATATGCCCACCGGAATTGCGCTCGTCGACTTTACGGCCGATAGCGATGATAACGTGATAATCCGCGTGACCTACGGAACCAAAGTGGAGGAAAGCAGCACCTTGGAATCTCGCATTTTCAACGACATTTCTGAGGTAGACCAATACTACAGCGCCGTGAGTTATCTAGTGGAAAAAGGAACCGTTCAGGGTTACCCCGATGGAACCTTTAAGCCCGATAACACCGTTTCCCGTGTGGAATCGCTCAAGTTCATTTTCAGCGGTCTCGATAAAAATACCAGCAGCGGACTTTCCTCTCACTTCAGCGATACCGCCAGCGGACAATGGTATTCCGACTACCTCGCCACCGCTGCCTCCATTGGAGTGGTGCAAGGTTATCCGGACGGAAGCTTCAAATCCACTCAAGGGGTGAAACGTGAGGAAATCTTGAAAATGATTTTCAACCCCCACACCCAACTCAGTTTAGAACCGATCGTAAAAGAAAACCCCTACACCGACGTGAACAAATTGGCTTGGTACGCCCCTTACCTGCAGTATTCCAAAGAAAAGAATCTGTTCCCGGTGAGCGGCAATTACTTCAACCCCGGCGACCCTATGAGCCGCTTGGAAGTAGCTGAAGTGATCTACCGCATGATCACGGTGAATGAGAATGATGGACAGGCTTATACGAGCTTGATGAAGCCTTAGTCTTTGCTTATTAAATAAAGAATAGTTAGAATCTCCCCATATTCCTAACGCCTCTTATTAGCCTAAGCCTTGCTAGCGTGGCTCTTTTAAGCGGATGCGGTGCAACCAGCTACGCCCTGAATGATGCAGCTCCAGCGGGAGACTTTGTTCACACCATACTTTTGCAGAGAAACTCGACGTTATTCCTGCCTCTTACACCATTGCTGATTTCGAGATCATTGCTGAAGACCTGCCTGCTGCCGATGGTTTCACTTGGATTCACCTCAACGGAATGGTTACCAACAACAGCAGCGAATCTGATTCTTTGGACAGCACAAACGTAGCTGTTGTGGATAGCGAAGGAAACATGTACAGCGTTTCTACCGACACCGTTATTTACACCGAAGATGGAGAATCTCCTGTGTACATCGACGTTCAGCCTACTCAGACTATTTCATGGGATGGATACTTCATGGTTCCTGCTGCCGCAACCGGACTTCAATTCTACGGAAACGATCTTTCTTTCGTTCCTGAAGACGAAGTGTACGTGGACCTTGGGCTTTAGCTCCTAAGCCGCGTGCATTCTAAGCACCACCACTCCACTCAAAATCATGACCATGGCGCCCATTTCAATGTAGGTCACGCTCTCTTTAAAAAAGATAACTCCAGAGGAAACCACAAACACCACTGAGAAAGCGGACCAGAGCACGTTCACCAGCCCCATGCCTTCGTACTTGAAAGACTTCACTAGGAAGAGTGAGACCAAAAGGTAGAAAAATATCCCAAGCCCAAAATACAGGTAGTTGGAATCCACGGAGAATTTCTTGAGAAAACTCAGGGCGGTGGTCTCGGAGATCAAAATGAGAAGTACGTAGAGATAGAGCATAATTACATTTTTACAAAGGGTCCCTCGCCCCAGCTAACGTGGGGATCTTGGGAAAGCAGCTCAAGGCTACCGTCTTTCTTTTTCTTAAATACAAATTCCTGAATCATCATGTTGTCGGTGAGGAATTTTGCGAAGGTTTTGTCGAGCAAATCTTCTGGATAGTAGATGCCGGGCTTTTTGAGGTCGTCGTTCAAAATGGTGAGTAGCGCGGCAAAAACTCCGGTCGCCACTTGGTAATCGGTTCCGCTGCATTCCTTGAGGTTTTCGTTGGAAGCGGAGTTGAAGTAGTAAACGGCTTTGTCTTTGTAATCCAGGCGCACGGCGATGTTGTCGGAGCCGAGCAACGGATCGTCCACATTGTTCGCCAAAACTAAATCCTTATCTTCGATTTTCCCCGTGGCCTCGTAGATTTTTTGGATGTACTGCATGGTTTCCTGATTAACCGTGTAGATGAAGCGCGAAGGAATGTTCCATCGATTTCCCAGCGTGATGCATTCTTCGTGCGTCACGATGCACCCCTTTGGATAGGTGGCGAGATTCAGCACCGGTGAGAAAAGGGGTTCGAGGTCTTCGGTGTGAAAGAGTCCGTTCGGGTATAGGTTTTGAATTTTGTGATCTCCCAGGATGATTTCAGCGGGATCGGTCACGAGTTCCACCACGAATTCGGTCACACACCAGGTCACCATTTTTTCTTTGTGCTTCTTCATGAAACGCGACGTGTCGTATTCGAACTCCGTCATTTCAAGCGGCTTGCCGAATTTTTCGGCACCAATGGCGGCCCAGATGTTCACCGCACCGGGGTTCATTCCGGTGAAGAAAATGTGAGGCATGCTGGGTTTCTTTTCTTTCTTGCGGGCGTCCGTCCATTCATTGAGCGCTTCGCCAAGGGGCGAAAAGCTTTCCGTACAAAAAGCGCAACAAATATAAGAGGCTTTTCCGTAATCAAAAATGAGGCGTGCCACGCGTTCGGTTGGCGCGTCGCTGAGGTCGAGCACCACATCGATTTTCTCTTTTTCCAAAAGTTTCAAAAAATCCTTTTCCGTTTCGGCGGCAATGTGCAGTTTTACAAAACGCGCGTCGAGTTCCTTGAGCGACTCAAATTGGTCTTCCTTAAAATCGCGCTGATCACTGAGGATGAGCTTGTCGATGAGATGACGGTGATTTTTGAGATAAATCAGCGTGGTATGAGCTACCGAACCGCTGGCTCCCAAAATCAAAAGGTTCTTTTTTGTTTTCATTTTTAATAAGTTCCTAGAATTATACCATAAAATGTGCCTTAAGTTAAGCCCTATCCGAACGAAACTGCTTTGGATTATAGTGGCCCTATGAGAAAAGTGTCCTGTCTCATTTGTGCATACAATGAAGAAGGCCGAATTGGGTCGGTTCTGCAGAGCATATTCGAGCATCCTTTGGTGAATGAAGTCTTGGTGGTGGACGATGGTTCTACTGATGGGACTGCCGAAGAGGTGAAACAGTATAAAAATGTGCAGTTAATCTCTTTGTCCAAAAATCAGGGAAAAACCAATGCACTCTGCGCAGGTCTAGCCGCAATCGAGAACGAGTGGGTGCTTCTACTGGACGCTGATCTGGTGGGCTTGGGTAAATCTGAAATCGACGCTCTGGTGCGCCCGGTACTGGAACGGAAGGTCGCCGTTAGCATAAGTCTCCGTAAAAACAGTCTACTCATTTATAAAATGCTGGGCCTGGATTTTGTCTCGGGCGAACGTGTTTTTAATAAAAATATCTTGAATGGATTTGAAAAAGAAATGGCTCAGCTCCCCCGTTTTGGCTTTGAGGTTTTCATGAATGAACGGATTTTGGAGCAGCGTTTGCCAATTGCCATTGTGAAATGGAAAAACGTATCGCATGTGCGTAAGGCAGAAAAAATTGGTTTTTGGCCTGGCCAATGGGCGGAATTTAAAATGGGAATGGATATGCTTAAAACCGTAGGGCTTTGGAAAATCCTACGTCAAAATATTAAGCTTTTGAGATTGAAACGAGGTGCTTAATGAGAATTTTTGCAGAATTCTTCCACGAGAAGGTGAGTGCCTTTTCGCGCGCCTTTCCACGTGAAAGCCCCAAAGAAGCCTTGGCCGCTTTCTCCAAATCTTCATCCAAGAAACCATCCACTCCGTGCGTCACGATGTCGCGTGGGCCCATTACATCGTGAGCCGCCACTGGCAATCCACAAGACAAGGCTTCCACCACCACCAAGCCGAAGGTTTCTGTAAGCGATGGTAATACCATTACATCTGAAATTGAGAGCAAGTCCACCAGCTCTTTTCCCTTTTTATATCCCACAAAAACGGCTTCTTTCCCATACTTTTTCTCCAGTTTTTTCCGAGAGGGTCCGTCTCCTATCACCAGCTTAGTACCCGGCAAACGGCTCTTAAAAAATTCTTCTAAACCTTTTTCTTCAGACACGCGCCCAAAATATACAAAGACGGGGCCTTTAAAACGTTGTTCCGCTTTTTCATTTCGTTTGAAACGGTCCGTATCCACGCCCAGTGGCCAAATGGCCAGGTGTTTAAACCCGTGCTCGGCTAAATCTTCCTGTAAAGTCCTGGAGCACACCAAGGTGGCCTGGCTCGCATTGTGGAACCAGCGCAAATAACGGTAGGCCACCTTCCCCACTGGTTTGCCAACCAACGGAGCATAAAAAGGGATGTAGAGCGGGAAATGGGTGTGGAAGGAAGTGGTGAAAGGAATTTTGTGGCGCAAACAATACGCCCGGGCCGCAACCCCTAAAGGCCCTTCGTTCACAATGTGTACATAGGCAGGTTTTTCTCTTTTAAAAGCTTCGCGAATCAAACGAGCTGGAAATACAGAAAACCGTAGCTCCGCATAAAAAGGCATGGGGATGGTTTTGGACAGGCCCGGATGAACCAACGCCGTTTGGTAGCCCTGTGCTTCCAATTCCGGAATGATTTTTTGAAGCGAGGTGACCACTCCATTCACTTGAGGTAGCCAGGTATCGGTAACGAGTAGAATTTTTTTATTCATTTTTGAGTTCCGTGTAGTGAGACTTCAGATAACGTTTAAATAAAAAGTAGGCCAAGAGCATAAAGGCCGCGAAAAGGAACGAAAGAAGTCCAATGGCATTTAAATAGGAATCAAATTCCGTGTAGGCCTTTCCAAAATAATATCCGATTGCCTCAAAAAGCAGAACCTTGGGAGCAGAACCCAGCAAATTGTAGAGCATGTATCTTTTATAGGGGATCTTGGCGAAACCTGCCGTGAATAAGATGGCGGAACCAACCGCTTGAGTCTTACCCAGCAAAATAATTTTCCAATCGTGTTTATGGAAATAACCCTCAAAGGTGTGTACATTGTCGTCTCGAATTCCCACAAAACGCAGCCACCCGGGTATTTTTTTTCGGCGAAAGGCGCGACCCAGTCCATAATAAAGAGTGTCGCCCACCAAATCACCCAAGATTAAAACCAAGGTCGCTAAAAAAGGATTGAAAACCTTCAAGGAAACCAAAAAACCTGAGAGCGTTGCGATAATAGGGCCTTCTAGTACAGAGATGGGGAAAACAATTCCATATCCATACTGAGTCAAAAGATCCAGAAGTTCTGTATTTGTGAAACCCAACATGTCTACTAATTTACTCGCTTAGGCTTGGAAAAACCATTCCAAAGGTGCTATAAAATAGCCTGATGAAATTCTTCACGCTTATAAAAAATCATCGGGCAATTGATAAGTACTTGGTGCTCTCCATTGTTTTTTCGTTTGCGCTGCTGGTGGTGAGCCTCATTATCAATTTTTATGCAGGCAAATACGCGCTGGAAGAAGCCAGCAACCCTGTTACGGACATCGTGCTGAGCAATATTCCTGTTTTCGATGTAAGTATGGCCTTCATCTACGGGCCCGTGCTCTTTTGGGCGCTCGTGCTTGGGCTTTGTATCTCCAATCCTCACCGAATTCCATTGGTGCTCAAAAGCATCGTTTTGCTCATGCTTGTACGATCCGTGTTCATTTCTCTCACCCATATTGGGCCTTTCCCGGAACGTATGACTGTGGAATTCTCCTATCTCAGTAGTTTCACGACCTTTGGTAGCGATCTCTTCTTTTCCGGCCACACCGCCTACCCTTTTCTGATGGCGCTGATTTTTTGGGCGAATAAAAAACTGAGGATTCTTTTCATAGCCTTTTCGCTATTTTTTGCCACCGTTGTTCTGCTGGGTCACGTTCATTACACCATCGATGT
>CAYHHJ010000052.1:0-4801 GCA_964356405.1 uncultured Candidatus Peribacteria bacterium
CAATTTCCGGGAATAAACTCTGAATACGAAACGCTTCGTGCGCTGTGGGATGCAGGAATTAGCGCGGAATTTTTCCGATGGAATCAGGACCCGGCTGGGCTAAATGAATTCGACGGCTTCGTGATTCCCGGAGGCTTTTCCTATGAAGACCGTGGACGAAGTGGACTCATCGCTTCCATGGACCCAATCATGCAAGAAATCCGCCGCCAGGCAGACAGCGGAAAACCTGTTTTGGGAATCTGTAACGGCGCACAAATCCTCGTTGAAAGTGGACTCATCCCCGGTGGACAAAATCACGAACTCCTGATGTCGCTCGCACGCAATAAACGTGTAAAAAATGGCGAAATTCTTGGAGTAGGTTTCTATAACGAAAACGTCTACGTTCGTTGCGACGCCCCTGGTCGCTGCGCCTTCACATTGGACTACAAAGGCGGCGAAGTGGAAAAAGTTCCCGTGGCACACGGCGAAGGTCGCTTCACCACGCAAGTCCCTGGCCTCCTCGAAAAACTTCAAGAAAATAATCAGATCGTTTTCCGCTATTCCACAAAGGACGGCCAAATCGATCCCAACTTCCCCGTGAATCCCAACGGCGCCATGGATAACGCCGCCGCCATCTGTAATCCACGCGGAAACGTGTTGGCCATCATGCCCCATCCCGAACGCGCACCCTCTGCGCTCATGCCGGGTATTTTCACTTCGATGCGTAAATATATGGAGGGTGAAAAAGTCCAAGGCGAACTGCCAGCGCTCACTTTCGACGAAGGCAAACCTGCCCTCGCAGTATACGCTCATAAGCCCGGCACCATCGAACTCTACGTGCAGCTCAAAATCACCGACAACGAGGCTCAAACCATCGAAAACGCCCTCCGTCACCGCGGCCTGGATGTACAGATCCGCAAATGGACGCATTATGAAATTGAGTCCACCGGCGACCATACTACACTTGCAGAGGCGCTCATCAACTCCGGCGAACTCCTCAATCTCAATAAAGAAAAAGTAGACACCGTTTTAGACGGCCAAACTTTCCCCAAACGCGACGCCTGCCACTACTTCCTCGTCCGCGACAAAGAAGACGCCGCCGGCGCCAGCAAATCTGCCCGCCTCCATCAAACCATTCATCAGGGCTGGTTCTGGGAAGTCTCCGGAACCGCAACTATTGAAGACGTACTGGCAACCAACATCTTTGCAAACCACCACGCGCAGGACATTTGGCAAATTTAGCTGGCATGTTATAATACTCTCCATTCACATCCCCCAAAATGGATTTAATTGAGGATTTTATAGAGGAAGAACTCCTGGGAGGTAAAATAGTTTTTGATCAAAGCCAAGGAGGGTATTCATTTGAAGAAAATAACGGTGGTATTCAGATCCATACGTCTACTTTAGCCGCCTATGAGCGTTATTTTAAAGAACATCCTGCTGAACCCGTTTTAGGAACCTGTCGAATTATTGCAGGTGCATTAGTAGGTAAATTAAAAAGCAGAGGTTGGGAAGGCACTGTCGATTATTATTTCTCTTATGGACATGTAATTCCGGTCTTAAACGAGGGCTCAAGGCGAATTTTGGTAGACCTGGGGCGGCGATTGCCCATTACAGTCCCCGTAGAAGTGGGAGGAAAATCAGCCAGTAGCAATGCTTACGAAACTCCCTATACTTACAAAGCAAGATGGGGTTTGGATGAAATAAAACTTGAAATTCATGGGATGGGTTCACGAGAGGAGCGGTTAACTCTAGTTACAGAAATCTCTGAAGAAAAAGCAAGAATTTTGGAAAGCATACGTCATAATTCTCTACTATTAAGATCTGCCTGGATAGATGGTAAATTTACACAAACCTCCACAAATAATTCGGACCAGGGTGTAAAAAGATTAGACGTAAGGCATAAAATTTTGAGTGGGGTTAAGGCTGAAGTAGTCTTACACGATTGAAATATTTATTTCTAAAATAATCTCTGAAAATTTCAGGTTTTTGTCAGGACTTTGTAAAAAAGAAGGGCTAACATAAGGCTTCGCCGAGGAATTTTAACAATTCTATTGACGGTGAGTGCGCACTCACCTATACTCGGCACAAGCTTCTTAGTCCTTAACCCTCCACACTATGACAGCGAAAGAAGATGCGGGTAACGAGAACCGCAAAAAAGCTCTCGAGTTAGCACTTTCTCAAATTGAGAAAAACTTCGGTACAGGTTCAATCATGATGCTCGGTGAGTCCAAGCATATGGATATTGAAACCGTTTCCACAGGGTCACTTTCCCTCGATCTCGCCCTCGGCGGCGGATTGCCAAAAGGACGCGTGATTGAAATTTATGGACCGGAAAGTTCCGGTAAAACCACGCTCGCTTTGCACGTTATTGCAGAAATTCAAAAGACAGGTGGGACCGCAGCCTTCGTAGACGCTGAGCATGCACTAGACCCTGTGTACGCTCGTAAAATTGGTGTCGACACCGATCACCTCCTCCTTTCTCAACCAGATATGGGAGAACAGGCGCTCGAGATCACCGAAACCTTGGTTCGTTCAAATGCAGTAGACATCATTGTTATTGATTCCGTTGCGGCGCTCGTACCACGGGCAGAAATCGAAGGAGAAATGGGAGATGCTCAAATGGGTCTCCAAGCTCGTCTCATGAGCCAAGCCCTTCGTAAGCTTACCGGAGTCATCAGCAAATCCAACTGCATGGTGATCTTCATAAACCAACTTCGTATGAAGATTGGAGTGATGTTCGGAAATCCTGAAACCACTACCGGCGGACAAGCGCTCAAATTCTACGCTTCTGTACGTCTCGATATTCGTCGCATTGGAACTATAGAAGGCACGAATGAAAATGCCACCGATGGAAAGGAACTGGTTGGGAATCGTGTGCGCGTAAAAGTCGTGAAAAACAAAATTGCCCCTCCGTTCAAAACCGCTGAATTCGACATTCTATATGCTCAAGGAATTTCCCGTGAAGGCGACTTGCTCGACCTTGCAGCCAAGTACGAATTCGTAAAGAAGGCAGGAGCTTTCTACAGCTACGGCGAGACTCGTCTCGGCCAAGGCCGTGAAAACAGCAAAGACTACTTGAAGGGGAATCCAAAAATGGTCGCAGAGCTCGACAAACTCATTCGTGAGAAAGTAACCGCTTCACTGGCTTAACCTACTTCGGCCACATGGAAGACCCGATCTACCGAGATCTAATGAACTACGCCATGCGAGCCTTGTCTCGTCGGGCTCACACCAGCTTCGAGCTGCGGGAAAAATTAAAGAAACGTTCCAATCACACCCCGCAGCTTGAAGACCAGGTGCTCCTGCGTCTCCAGGATCTCAACCTCATCAACGACAAAGCCTACGTCCGCCAAGCCATCGAAGAGGCGACCAAATACAAACTCCAAGGTCGTTACAAGCTGGCCAGCCGCCTCCAGCAAAAAGGCATCGACTTCAAAGAAACAGAAACTCTCTGGAAAGAAGCCGAAATCTCCGAGCGCGAACTGGCCGCTGAAGCGCTCAAACGAGCTGGCAAACGCTTTGCCAATGTGCCGCCAGAAAAGCTCTATCAACGTCGTGCATCTTTCCTAGCTTCTCGCGGATTCTCTCCTGAAATTATCTTTGAACTTGCCAAAATTGGGGAAAGGTCATAATGTACTAACACAAATCAATAAATAAGCATTGTAGGATTCTATCCTGCCGCTTTTCCTTACCCCAACACTATGCAGCAACAGTTTATGGCAGCGGTTCGTCTCCTTTGCAACGAAAAGAATCTGCCGGAAGAAATGATCATGGACATCGTAAAGGCTGCCCTCCGAACCGCGTACCGAAAGGACTACGGAAACAAGGAGCAGAACATCGAAGTGGAAATCGATCCTAAGACCGAAAACACTACTATCTACATCGTTAAAAAGGTCGTAGATAAGATAGAAGATCCCGATGGAGAGATCACCCTCGACGACGCTAAAAAGCTCAACAAAAACATCAAGCTCGATGAGGAAGTTCGTATGGAAGTGACGCCTATGTCTTACGGACGTATCGCCGCTCAGGCCGCTAAACAGGTTATCATCCAACGTATCCAAGAAGCAGAGAGAGATTACATGTACGAGCTCTTCAAGGACCGTGAAAATGAACTCGTGAACGCGCTCATTCACCGTGTGGACAACAACCAAGTGTACGTAGAACTCGGCGGAACCACGGCGCTCCTACCTGCTCGTGAACAGATCTCAACTGAGCAATACTACGGAGGTCAACGCATCAAGCTCTACCTCGATAAAGTGATTAAAACCACCAAAGGTCCTCAGCTCCTCATTTCTCGAACCCATCCAAAGCTTGTTGAAAAGTTGATGGAACTCGAAATTCCTGAAGTAAAAGCAGGAACCGTTATCGTCAAAGGAGTGGCTCGTGAACCTGGGGTTCGTTGTAAAGTAGCCGTTAGCTCTAAAGATCCACAAGTGGACCCAATCGGAGCCTGCGTGGGACAAAACGGAGTACGTGTACAAAACGTAACACATGAACTCGCTGGAGAACGTATCGACATCATCCCTTGGAGCGAAGACGCACAAAAGTACATCGCGGAATCCCTCAAACCTGCCAAAATCAGCAAAGTGGAACTCGACGATAAAGCTCACCTCGCTAAGGTGTACGTGACTCAAGATCAACGCGCTCTCGCCATCGGTAAGAGTGGACAAAACGTTCGTCTAGCTTCTCACTTAACAGGTTGGGAAATCGACATTCTAGACACCACCGAACCAGCAGGTGCGCATCCTACAACTACGGAAGGCAAGGCCGCTACGGCCGTTGCAGCCGCTAAGGAAGCAAAAATCCTCATGGTTTCTGA
>CAYHHJ010000052.1:4901-6478 GCA_964356405.1 uncultured Candidatus Peribacteria bacterium
TTCATCAGATAAAAAGGCCCTTCAAAAAGGGTCTTTTTTGTGCTATAATGATCAGATAAAAATAAATACAAAACAAAAGTGTTCAATCTACAGGCGTTTATATTCGGATTCACTCAAGGGTTTGTCATCGGGCCTATCAGCTTGTTTGGCATCCGTGAGGGGCTCGACCCCAAGCGCGGCTTCTTGTACCAATTACAGGTTATTTTAGGGGCTACGGTAGTGGACATTATTTATCTTCTGATGGCCTCTTATGGGGCAGCTGAGTTCATTGATCACAGCCTTGTGAAACTCGCGATGTGGTCCGTAGCGGCTTATATGCTTATCTCCATGGGTTACAACAGTCTGCGCGATAAACCAAAAAGACTTTCGCTTAAGCATATGCACCGCCACAAAGCGCGATTTTATGAGACAGATTTTTTCCGTGCCTTGCTCATGAACCTGGTAAACCCCCTCGCAATTGTATTTTGGGTGGTAGTTGCCGGTGGTATGTATGCAGATTTTGCAAGCACCATATCCCCATTAGGTTTTGCGATGAACATTGTAGTGGGAGGAGCCATCAGTTCATTCTTGGTGGCCGTCGCCACTCTGCTTGTGCGACAAATTTTCCATCCTTGGATGCTAAAAAAACTCGTCATGACAGGCTCACTAGTGCTCATCGCCTACGGAGTGTTTTTCTCCTTCAAAGCCTTTGGTGAACTCAAACCGCTCATGACTAGTGTAATCGCGACCTTCTAAATTATGGCTGATCAGAACTTCTCCACTTCCAAGATTGAGACCAACGCCAGCGCCGCAATGGCAGCTGCCACTGGTGCGAATCCGCTCACGGCCATCAACCGCGAGTTTGAGGAACGAGCCACCGCCGAGCGCGCCCAAAAAATGGGGATGAATTACATCGACATCGCGCAGGTACACATCAACCCCGATCACCTCAAAGTGGTTGCCGGAAAGGAAGCCAGCGCCGCCCTCGTGATTCCGTTCTTCAAGGTTGGAAAAAAACTTCGCCTCGCCTTGGTGCACCCCACCAGTCCAGAAACCCAGGCGCTTATTAAAAAACTCAAGGAGGAAGGCGGTTATGCCATCAACGTAAACCTTGCTAGCGAAACCGGACTCCGCCAAGCCCTGCTCGCCTACAAAGACGAAGTCCCTACCGCGATTGAAACGCAAAACATCATCGACGAAGCGCACATCGCCTCGTATCAATCCGAAGTGGAAAACCTCGGGATGCTGCGTGAAAAAATTCAAACCGTTACTTCCGAAGAAGCCCTCAACTTTATCAGCGTGGGAGCTCTCAAAACCGGCGCCTCCGATATCCACTACCAACCTGAAGAAAAACGCGTGATCGTGCGTTTCCGTATCGACGGCGTGCTTCAACAAGTGCTCGACCTCGATCTGCAGACCTACGGCTATCTCAGCAATCAGCTCAAATACAAATCCGGGATGCGCCTCAACATCACGAATGTGCCGCAAGACGGACGCTTTTACTTCAACGTAAACGACCGCAAAGTGGACGTTCGTGTGTCGTCCATTCCCACCGAATACGGCGAAAGCTTCGTGTGTCGTCTTCTCGATTCCAAAAA
>CAYHHJ010000053.1:0-4094 GCA_964356405.1 uncultured Candidatus Peribacteria bacterium
TCCATAAACAAAATAAGGCGCGTTGGGAGAGCATGGCGCCTTCTGATCAAGAAGCTTTGGAGGAATTGGCTACTGCTCTCAGCTTGCCCAAGCCACCCAAGCGTATGGAGTGTTACGATAACTCGCATCTGGGCGGCACCGACACGGTGGCCTCCATGGTGGTCTTTGAAAACGGAGTCGCTAAAAAATCGGATTACCGAAAATTCAAACTCCAAACCTTGGTAGATGGCGAGATCGACGACTTTAAAGCCATGAGCGAAATTTTGCTACGTAGGCTTTCCCATTTGCAGCCAGTGCCTGCGGGAATCCAAATTCGTAAGGCGGCCAAAACTAATGTGCCGGGTATTCAAACCTTGCTCAAAGAATGGCGCGACACCGAAGAAATTGAAGGCAATTTGAAGGAATATCAAGTCGCGCTCAAAGATAAAAAAGTCCTCGGTTTTTTGCGACTATTGCCAGGGAAAGATGCCACTCATCTTATAAAAGCCCTCTATGTTACACCCAAGGCCCGTGAGCAAAGACTTGGCCGAGCGCTCATTTTCTGTGCCATTGAAAAAACAAAGGCCAAGCGAATTTATGTCAGCTGTGTGAATGAGATGGAACCGTTTTACGAAAAACTGGGCTTCGAAAAAATCAAAAACTTTCCTGCTGAATTTTCTGAGCAGCTCCTTGATTTACAGATGGCCTATGACCCGGCTAAACACCACGACGCTTCCTTTGAAAGCAAGCCCGACCTTATTGTGATCGACGGAGGAAAGGGTCAGCTCAGTGCTGCACTAAAAAGTCGCGATGCCCTGGGCCTCACCATTCCTATGATTGGTCTCGCAAAACGAGAGGAGGATGTTTTTGTTCCCGGGGCTAGCTTTCCACTGCTCATCCCAAAGGATTCTAAGGCTTCTTATTTGCTTCAACGGATCCGTGATGAGGCACACCGTTTTGCCATCACATTCCAAAAAGACTCTCGCAAAAAACACATCACGCATTCGGTGCTCGATGAGATTCCGGGTATTGGAAAGGCGACTAAGATGAAGCTGCTAAAAAAGTTTGGGTCGTTGGAAAAAATTAAACAAACGAGTGCAGAGGAGCTGACTGAGCTAGTGGGGAAGAGTCTAGCTGAGCAGATTTCCTTATTCTTCCGGTAAATTTTCCTGAACCTTCTTTCTAGTGAATCCTAGTTGAGCCAAGAGATCTTTGGCACGCCCACCAAGGGAGGGTCTAATTA
This sequence comes from uncultured Candidatus Peribacteria bacterium, assembly GCA_964356405.1. Lineage (GTDB taxonomy): Bacteria > Patescibacteriota > Gracilibacteria > UBA1369 > 2-02-FULL-48-14 > 2-02-FULL-48-14. Next base: position 1,223 of record CAYHHJ010000053.1, read on the forward strand.
GTCTCTGAAGGCGCTTAATTAAATCGTTGATGCCCTTTTCTCTTATATGGTAAACATTGTCTTGAATCGGGCCGTGATCTAGGTATCTGCTTCTCAAGCCTGCTTTGAGCTGATCAGTATCCGTTAACAACTTTCTGGAAAGTTCTGGATCTTCCGTTCTCTCAGCTACTTTGTAGAGCGCTTCTCCCGATAAACGATAGATTTCTTCAACAGGCGTGGTTTTAGCGATTCGTTCATAATCTTGCCAAGTCGCTTCAAGGCCTGAAATGGTTCGATCTCCTCCTACTCGTGGGAATCTGGGCATAAAAGTTAATTGGTAGCTAATTTTATCAAAATCTTGTGAATTACTAAACTAGGACTCCAGGGTGGTTGACTCAAAGGCCTTTTGCTAAGAGAATGGCTGTATCTACTAATATTCTATGAATCAACAAAACCTACTCGACGAACTCAAGACCGCGATGCTAGCTAAGGACGAACTCAAAACCTCCGTGCTGCGCATGCTCAAAGCCGAAGTGCTTAAAATTCAAACCGACGGAACGGGCACCGAAATCACCGAGGAACTCATTCAAAATTTGATTCAAAAAATGGTGAAGCAACGCAAGGATTCCGTTGAGCAATTTACGCAAGGAGGACGTCCTGAACTCGCCGAAAAAGAAGAAAAGGAAATCACTCTGCTCATGGCTTATATGCCGGCTCAAATGAGCGAAGACGAAGTGCGTGCCGAGGTTCAAGCGACTAAAGCGGCCCTTGGAATCACCGACAAAAGCGGTCTTGGAAAACTCATGGGCGCGCTGATGGGCAAGCTAAAAGGCAAGGCCGATGGTGGCATGATTAAGAAGCTAGCTGAGGAGTCTCTTTAATCACCATTCTCGTGCAGCTTCTTGGGCGATCCGTCTTTCGATTTCCGGATACTTGCTTAGATTAACTTTTACTCCTATCTCCGGAAGACTCACGCGTCTGGTTTCCGTGGAGGATAGTTTTAGGATTTCTTCGTTAGAATTTGTGCATCTGCCAATTACAATTATTGGTCTTGCCCATGTGTCTTGATGACCCTGTTTTGAGTAAAAAGTTCCATAAGTCCCAATCGCTTCAATCCTACCAGCTCCTGTAACACTGAAATGTCTTCTTGAAACTGGCTTATCCGTGCAAAAGGCATAGTCGTTTTCCTCGGAGCCATCTGAGCTGTCGGGTAAACGTCCAAACAAATAGCGTGCACCTTTTGGAACGGTGATTGATCTAAAGGTTTGCATGTCTGATGGACGTAGGACCCGCGAATCGCTATGAGGAGGTAGATAAGTCACCTCACCTGATTTGCTCCTCGTAATCACACCAAGCGAAGCTACGTTCGCTTGTGAATCGGCCATTATTAAAGAGACAGCCGAGGCTGGACTTATCTGTATGCCCTCTCTAGTTATAGTGCTATATATTTCTTTATCACGGAGCTTAAGCTCATCTCCCAACCTGCGCCCAAATTGACTGATGTCCATAGCAAATAGTCTCAAGTTTGGTGCCGGAAGTGGGGGTCGAACCCACACTTCCGATGAAGGAAACGGGATTTTGAGTCCCGCGCGTCTGCCAATTCCGCCATTCCGGCACGCAGCGTAAATTACACTATTTGTTTGCTGGAAACAATATGGTATTCTGCCCGCACACGTAATTTAATCCACACTATGTTTTCAAAGAATAATAATGCTCAAACCCTTTGGGTTGGTCTCAGTTTTCTTGCAGTAGGTCTTATGATTGGGCTCTTGGTCTCTTCCAAAGGAGGCTTTTTAGCAGATCTGCGAGACGATTCAAACGTGCCAACTGGTGCGGAGCAAGGTGTCCCTGATGTGAATCCTGATGACTTAGAGGTAGTGGACGTGAGTATGGACGACGATGCCGTGTTCGGAGATGCGGATGCACCTGTGACCATTGTGGAATTCAGTGATTTTCAATGTCCTTACTGTCACTCCTTCTACGAAGAAACGATGCCTTCCTTAGTAAAGGACTATATCGATACTGGAAAGGTTAAGCTCATTTTCCGAGATTTTCCACTTAGCGGTCATCCACAGGCAAACCTAGCAGCACAAGCCGCTGAATGTGTTCGTTCTGTTTCAGATGCAGCTCCAGATGATGAGGCTTTCTTTGCTTTTCACGATTGGCTCTTTGAGAACACAAGTCTTTGGTCAGGTCAGGATACGGCAAAGGACACTTTTGTTAAGGCAGCAAGTGATGAGTTTGGTTTGGACATCCAAAGCTGTTTAGACAACTCAGATATGGCAGACGAAGTGAACTCTGACCTAACCGCAGGACGTGGTTATGGAGTGAGCGGAACACCTTCCTTCTTTATCAACGGAAAAAAACTCGTGGGCGCTTGGCCTTACGAAGTGTTTCAAACTGTGATAGAGTCCGAACTCTAATTGACACTTTAGTGTCTATAAACAGTAATTAAATATGTTTTTCGATGAAGTCCAGCTTGAGCTTGAAGGAGGAAAGGGAGGAAATGGGTTCGTTTTCTTTCACCGTGAAAAATTCGTGGAATGCGGTGCACCCGATGGGGGCAACGGAGGAAACGGCGGAAATTTGATTCTGGAAGCGGACGACAATTTCAACACCTTGCAGCATTTTACGGGTTCGAAAAATTTCAAAGCGAATGATGGAGAAGCTGGGTTCCGCAATAATATGGCGGGGCACGCCGGAACCGATGTGATACTGAAGGTTCCTGTGGGGACCTTGGTTTATGATCAGGATACGAAGGAACTATTACTGGATCTTAAAAAGAATGGACAACGCTTCTTGGCGGCACAGGGCGGACGCGGGGGTTATGGAAACGCCAACTTTATGTCTAGTGTGCGCCAGGCGCCTAAGTTTGCTGAATCGGGAGATATTG
>CAYHHJ010000053.1:4104-6457 GCA_964356405.1 uncultured Candidatus Peribacteria bacterium
CCGACGCGTTCGTTTTGAATTGCGACTCGTGGCGGACCTCGGGCTTGTGTGATTCCCTTCAGCCGGAAAATCTACATTGATTTCACACGTTTCCTCGGCGCGGCCTAAAATTGCGGCTTATCCGTTCACGACCATCATCCCTAACCTGGGAGTGGTGTATTTGTCGGATTTTGGAGGAAGCAAGGACCAGAGCTTTGTGATTGCAGATATGCCGGGAATTATTGAAGGTGCTTCCGAAGGGAAAGGCCTTGGAGATGCCTTTTTGAAGCACATTTCTCGAACCGCGACGCTGCTTTATGTGCTCGATCCATTCTCTTATGAAGGTCGGGATATTGTGGATCAATTCACTACTTTGCAGGATGAACTTAAAAAATATGACCCTGAACTCGCCTAAAAGGAGTTCTTTGTGGTTTTGAATAAGATTGATTCGATTCCGGATGAAGACCGCGTGCGACTCCAGAAAGAGTTTTTGAAAGCGTTCCCAAAGATGAAGAAAAAGTTCCGTTTGGCTTCCGGGGTGAGCGGGGAAGGACTCGGACCACTCATGTTCGAAGCATATGAACTGATTGAAAAACATCGCCTAAAAGCGCCTGAGGTGGATGAAAGTGAGGCTGTTTTGGAATATAAACCGCAGGATTTTGTGGACGATCGATCTTTTGAAGTAGAAAAAGTTAAGGAAGTTAACTTGGAGGATTTTGATGCCGATATTCAAGGGCTCACTATTGAGCCAGAACTCATGCCGGAACGAACCTTATACAAGGTTACCGGGAAGCGTATTGAGCAGATCTCTCGTATGACCAATCCTATCTACGAAGGAGCGGTGGAGCGAGTGTATGATGTGCTCAAAAAAATGAAAATCCAAAATGCGCTCATTAGGATCAAGGCCAAATCGGGTGATTTGATCCAAATTGGACCTCATATTTATGAATTTCACGACCTATGAAGGTAATCTGCGGACTTGGAAACCCCGGCAAGAAATACAATAACACCCGCCACAATGTGGGCTTTGTCTTTTTGGCCGCCTTTGCAAAAAAGCATGATTTTCCCGCTTTTGAAGAACGCGGCAAGTCTTTGGTGAGTGAAAAAGGCAACGGCGAGGACAAAATCATCCTCATGATGCCGCTCACTTTCATGAATCTATCCGGAGAGGCCGTGCGCGAGGTTTTGGACTTTTATAAGATAGAAGCCAAGGATTTTTACACCGTTTACGATGATGTGGATTTGCCACTGGGTAAGCTGCGTTTCCGCGAAAGTGGCTCGGCCGGCACCCACAATGGGATGAAATCCGTTATTCAGCACCTGGCCACTTTGGATTTCCCTCGACTTCGTATTGGAATTGAGTCGCGCGGGGAGATTGCGCCGGAACAGATGGATCTGCACACCTTTGTGCTGGCGCCATTCTTACCTGAAGAGAAGGTCATTTTGAAGAAGTCTATTGAAGAAGGTATGGAAATCTTGGAAAAAGCTATTGCTTAACCGAGGAATATTCCGTAGAGTAACCCCGATTTAAATTCTCAAACCTATGTTCGCAGTCGTTTATCTTGGTGGAAAGCAATACCGTCTCCGTGAAAAGGACGAAATTGAAGTAGAAAAAGTAGATACTGAAGAAGGAAAGAACTTCAAGATCAACGAAGTGCTTTTGATGGGTGAAGAAGATGGAAGCGGACTCAAGGTAGGAATGCCTTTTGTAGCTGGAGCGCACGTTGAATGCCAAGTGGTTGAACAAGGAAAAGGAGAAAAGATGTATATTGCAACTTTCCAATCAAAGAAACGTACTCACCGCCGTCAAGGTCACCGTCAATTCTTCAGCATCATCAAGGTGCTCAAGATCTCTGCCGTTGAAAAGAAGGTGAGCGCCGCTAAGGACGAACCTGAAGTAGAAGCTAAGGAAGAGGTGGTGGCTAAGAAGCCAGCTGCTAAAAAGGCTCCTGCAAAGAAGGCGACTAAATAATCATGAAACTTCCTGGACTTTCACTTGTTTTAGCTGCTTGTAGTTCCGAGCTTGAAACGCCGGATCATTTTTTAGTTTCTGATTATAGTGAAAGCTCCACAGAAGCCAGGGATGAGCGCTTAGAAGCAGAGTTGAGCAGTGAACTTAATGTGAACTTTGGTAAGTGTGAAGCTGTTTTTAATGTAGGACCTTCCTATGTTCCTAGCTGCCCACAGCTTGACGAGGGAGATACCGGGCATAAATTAGTGAGAGACAGCGGGTATTTCCAGGAAAATTATCATATGGGGAAGTGGAGTGTATGTGAATATGAAGAGGGTAAACCTGTGGATGAAGTTCATGTAGAAGCTTATTGTACAGATTTCGTTCACAGTAATGGGAATCCTGCTTGGTATCCCACGTACG
>CAYHHJ010000054.1:0-6449 GCA_964356405.1 uncultured Candidatus Peribacteria bacterium
TCTGGAAATCCGAAAACGATGCCGACAAATGGGAGGCCTACCAAACTCTGCACACCGTGCTCGTGCAATTCTCACAGCTCCTCGCGCCGTTCACACCATTCTTAGCCGACGAAATCTACCGCAACCTGACCAACGAAGAATCTGTGCACCTTTCCGACTGGCCCAAAGCCAACAAGAAGCTCATCAATGAATCGCTCAATGAAGAAGTTCGACTAGCTCGTCAAATTGTGAACCTGGGCCACGCGATCCGTGGAAAAAAGAAAATCCGTGTACGTCAGCCACTCGCCAAAGTGGTGATTGGTTTGCCACAAGCCGTAGATCCAAAAGTCATCCTTCTACAAAAAGACGTTATCTTGGAAGAGCTCAATGTAAAGGAACTTGAACTGCTCAAGGACGCCGGCGAACTCGCCGATTTTGTAGCGATTCCCAACGCAAAAGTGCTCGGACCTAAATACGGAAAGGACGTTCAAAAAATCATTCAAGAAGCTAAAGCAGGCAATTTCACTGTGCTCGAAGGTCAACGTGTTCAAGTAGCTGAATTCACTCTGGAAGCAAACGAAGTGGAGCTCGCCTATAAAGGAAAGGAAGGCGTGGATATTGAATCCGAAGAAGGAATCGTGGTTTCGCTCGACCTGGAAATCACCGAGTCGCTCTACCGTGAAGGGCTCGTTCGTGAAATCATTCGTGCCGTGCAAGATCTACGCAAGGAAGCGGGCTACGAAGTCAGTGACCATATCACTCTGCTTGTAAAAACCGAGGGTGAATTGGAAGCAGCCGTAACGGAACATGCCGACACCATAAAAGAAGAAACCTTGGCCGAAGAACTTCAGCAAAGCGGCGACCTGGAATGGGACATCGAAAAAGATTTCGAAATCGAATCAATGTCTGCTAAACTCGCACTCAGAAAAGTAACTCAATAGCCCATGCGAATTCTAGTCACTGTTCTCGCCAACGCACTGGCTTTGTTTTTGGTAAGCAAACTCCTCGACGGATTCGTCTTTGAAGGCGGGCTCGTCGCTCCGGTGATTGTGGCTGCCATCCTCACCGTTCTCAACTTCATCCTTAAACCGATTCTAAAATTCCTATCTTTCCCTCTGGTTTTCCTCACGGGCGGACTTTTTCTCATCGTACTCAATGCCTTTATGCTCTACTTGGCGGACTATCTTTTGAACGTAATGGATTTCGAAGGAGTTAATATGACCGTAGACGGTCCCTTGACCTATGCTCTGGCAGCCGTTATCTTTGGAATAGCCAATTGGCTCATTCACTGGTTCTTAAAAGACGAATAACAGCCCCAATATATATGCACAATGCACTCTTGATCACTCAGATAGTTGTATCCTTGCTCCTCAGCCTTCTTATTCTTATCCAAGAACGCGGAAGCGGACTCGGGGAAGGAATCGCAGGTATGGGTGGAGCTACCATTCAGGTTAAAAAACGCGGTGCTGAACGAGTTCTCGCTCAAGCTACCGTAGTAATGATCGTTGTATTCTTAGGGCTTTCTCTAAGTCTTAACTTCGTTCAATGAGCCTCCTTTCACAGACACTTCGTTCCTTCACGCGTAAAGAGAAGGTGCTAAGTCTTTTCATGCTGGGCATTTTTATTGCCAGTTCAGTTTGGATCATTTTTCTAGATGACCAGACCTTTTCTGCTGGGAACCGAACTTACAGTGAAGGGTTAGTAGGGGAAATCACCCACTTAAACCCGGTTTTTACGGAATTCAGTGAGGCCGACAGCGACGTTTCTAGCCTTATTTTCTCCGGGCTTGTTAAATACAACGCCCAAACCGGCACTTTTGATGAAGATATTTCCACTCATACGCTCAGTGAAGACCAACTCGTGTACACATTTACTCTACGAAACAACGTTTTTTGGCACGATGGGGAAGAGGTGACCGCGGATGATATCTATTACACCTATGCCACAGTGCTTCAAAGCCCTGACTTCAAAAATCCTATCCTTAAATCGAATCTAGATGGAGTGAAAATTGAAAAAGTGAACTCAAGGACCGTGACCTTCACCCTTTCTTCACCCAATTCCTTCTTTTATAGCGCTCTCACCGTGGGCCTTTTGCCTGAGCACGTTCTCGCAGACATCCCCGTAGCTGAGCTCGATACCGCCGATTTCAATCAACTTCCCGTGGGAACCGGGCCATATCAGGTTCAAAATCCTTATGACATCAACAACGATGGTTCTACTTCTGTCACCTTGAATGTTTTCCCTCAATACTACGGCGCTGTACCCACATTGGAGAGCATTCGTTTTGTGGCCTACCCAAGCGCTTCTGACCTGGCGGCCAACCGTTCCGTTTGGAATGGAGCGGCTCGCATCCGTCAGAGTCTTTTGGAGGAGATGGATCTGACCGATCTCGTGACCTATCAATACGAACTTCCTCAATACACCGCACTTTTCCTCAACACCGATTCACCCTATTTGACCAAAAATAAGGAGAGAATCGCGCTTTCAAAAGCCATTGATAAGGATGCAATATTGGCAGCCATTGATTACCGCGTGCGCATCGACACTCCTTTGCTGGAACTCAATCAGGAAGAATGGATACACAACACCGATTTGAACGAGGCTCAAGGAGCTCTCTTTGATTCCGGTTGGAAGTTGGAAGAAGGTGCTGAGTACCGTACCAATGAAGACGGTGAAACCTTCAGCCTTCGACTGCTTCGCCGAGATTTCTCCGGTGAAAATGAACCACAGGAAACCGTGAGCCAGCTCACTGCAGACACTATAGTGGAACAGCTCAAGGCGGTTGGCGTGGAAGTGATCATAGAAAAATACGCTCAAGCAGAATTGGAAGAGAAAATAAAAACTCGTGACTACGATATGCTGCTCTACGGACAAAGCCTCGGTTACAACCTAGACACCTTTGCTTACTGGCATTCCAGCCAAGCCAGCGAAACCGGACTCAATCTGTCCAACTACCAAAACCCTGAGGCCGATTTCCTTATAGAAAGCATCCGTGGGACCTTTGATACTGATGAAAAACAGGAACTCCTCCAAGATTTAGCCGAAACCATCACTGCAGACGTGCCTGCCATCTTCCTCTACACTCCTAGTTATTACTACGTGGTAGACACTAAAATGACAGGGATCGGTTTCAGTAAAATCCTCCAACCAAAAGACCGTTTCTCCAACATCAATCTTTGGAATTTTAACTAACCTCACGCATATGAAAGTTGTTTTTCTAAAACCCGTTCGTAACGTTGCTCAACAGGGTGAGATCAAAGAAGTTTCCGATGGGTATTACCAGAACTTTCTTGCACCTCAAAAGTTGGCCGTGCCCGCTACCAATTCACAGGTCACTCATATTCATAATCAACAGGCCAAAGCCACAGAAAAACTCGAGAGCATGAAGGAAAGTGCACTCTCTATTAAAGCGAAAGTGGAGGGTAAAACGGTGACCATACCTTGCAAAGCCGGCGACACGGGCAAGCTCTACGCGTCTATTCACGAAAAAGACATTGGTGAGGCTATGAAACGTGATCTCAATGTGGACGTGCCTGTTAAATCCATCAAACTTAAGGAAGCTATCAAAGCCGTGGGCGCGTACCCGGTTTCCGTTCAACTTTACAAGGACGTAAGTGCCAACTTCCAAGCCAATGTCATTGCCCAGTAAAGGGAAAATCCTCTCACTCGATCTAGGCACCAAACGCACGGGGGTGTCCGTTTCGGATAAAGACCAAACCATCGCTTTTTTGCGCGACGAACTGCTGCACGATTCCGATGCCGATCTATTAGCTCAGCTCAAAACTCTGCTCGCAGGAGAACCCATTGTGGGTATTTTAGTGGGAGTACCACTCTACCTCAGCGGAGAAAACAGCCCTCAAACCGAAAAAGTACTGAAGCAAATTGAAAAACTCGAAGTCTTTGGCCTGCCGATGCAAAAAATCGATGAACGTTTTTCCACCAGTGAAGCGTTCGCGCCCAAAATGAAAGTGGTGGACAGTCGCTCCGCTCAGATCCTCCTGGAAAATTACTTCAATACCGTTCGCGATGACAATTGACATATTTAAAATATCTAGTAGAGTACTAGACTACTAAGTAATATCTTATGGACAGGCCTATTGTGAGCGAACAGGAATCAATGGAAATGGCGCAAAGGTTTACTGAAAACATGAGGGTGAATCCAGATTCATCTGGTCTAGCTAAACTCAGGAAAGCAATAAGTGAGTCCTTGCGTGAAGAATATGGTAAAAAAGAAAAAGTACTTTGGGCTTTGGAAAAAGGATTTTCCCTCAAAGCCACTACTGTTTCCAAACTCCAAGGTAGTTCACTAACAGTTCTTTCCGTACCTAATGGAGAAGATGTCTTGGATAGCTTTATGTGGGGGACCCCTCTTATTAGAGCAGGATCTCATAACAGCATTAAAGCCCCAGCAGGTCGCTGGGATCATCCGCAAATCGAAACTAGAAAGCATACCGAGCTCACTTTTTTTGATTGGGATAGGACGATCTTAATCCATCACCTTATGGATTGTGGAAGGCCAGCTGAGTTATCTTTCATTGAAGAAACAATAAAAGAATCTAAAGATGTCTGGCAGGAGAAGTGGGTGGATATAGGAAGAAAAGGCGCTACAGTATACTCAGGACGCATGGGAGTTAATGGTCGCGCAAACTTTACGGAATGGATAGATTATGGTAGTTGGGGAAAGACTCTAGTTGATAGGGTGGTTACCACAGGCACTCTAAAACACGATGTTGCCTTATGGACTGTTCAACCCTAGTTCGTTAAACCGGAACCCCGTCTGCAATCATCTTCGCTTTAAGGTGAGAGGCCAGTTCTCTAAAACGGCCGCGTATTTCTTGCTCAAGAGAAAATTCACCTCTTTGCTTACCTAAACGATTAGCAGAGTCGTAAGCATTTTCTAGTGAGTCCAGAGCTCTATTGAGGAAATGGTTATGCTCCCAAATTTTTGCTAGACGTAACTCATGGCTAATATCTTCCTCAACAGGAATCACTTTAGGATATTTTGCATTCATCTCATTCTCCCACTGATCTTCCCATGCAGTTAACAGAGCTATACTTTCGTGCGTAAGCTTCCCAGGCTCACCAGACACTCGGTGCAATTGACCAAGTAAGTCATGATCGGTGAGTTCTTGATTCAGTTCGTCTGAAGCATCTGAAGTTTCACTCATCTTAGAAAGTTATTGAGTTAAAAGCACCGCAATCCCCGGCAAGGTTTTCCCTTCTAAGAATTCCAACATCGCTCCGCCGCCCGTAGAAAGGTGGCTGAACTCTTTTCCTGTGTAGCCAAAGTGGTGAACCGCATCAATAGTGTCGCCACCACCCAGTACGCTCACCGCCCCAGATTCAGCCACGGCCTTAGCAATACCTTTAGTTCCTTCGGCAAAAGGAGCCATTTCATAGATTCCCATCGGTCCGTTCCAAACAATGGTCTTAGAGTTTTTGAGTGCATCAGCATAAAGCGTAATAGTTTTTGAACCCAAGTCTAAGATTTTCTGTGTCGCACCAACGCTGCCCATGTCTACGGTTTGCGAAGCTGCTGTTTCTGAAACCTCTTCATCCACCACCACGTCCACGGGCAAAAGTACAGTTTTATTTTTTGCCGCTTCCAAAAACTTCTTAGCCACTTCAAGTTTATCCTCTTCAAAGAGGGAAGTACCGACCTCGTGCCCCTGTGCCTTCAAAAAAGTGTTAGCCAAGGCTCCACCAATAATAAAAGTATCGGCAATGTCTAAAAATTTTTCCAAAATCCCAATCTTGGTATCTACTTTAGCCCCACCAACAAGCAAACAAACCGGGTGAACAGGTTTTTCCATGAGTCCGCCCAAAACCGTCACCTCCTTTTCAACGAGCAGGCCGGCATAGGCGGGCAGCAGGTGGGCCACGCCCTCAGTGCTCGCATGTGCGCGGTGTACCGTTCCAAAGGCATCACTCACGTAAATTTCCGCCAAACGCGCCAACCCAGCCGCAAAAGCAGGGTCATTGGCCTCTTCTTCGGCATGAAAGCGCACGTTTTCTAGCAAAATCACGTCGCCAGCTTGCATGGCCCCACACACGGTTTCAACTTCAGCACCCACGCAATCATTCAGTTTCATAACGGGTTTCCCCAGCAGCTCCGAAAGTTCCTGAGCCACCAAATCCAATTTAAATTCTGGGTCAACTTTTCCCTTCGGTCGTCCCAAATGGGTCACGATCACAATTTTACAGCCCTTTTCAATCAAGAGTCGCAGGGTAGGGAGGCTTTCTTCCAAACGAGTCTTGTCTTGAATCACTCCATCTTGAATCGGCACATTGAAATCGGTGCGAAGCAGCACACGTTTACCTGTTAAATCAACAGTGGAAAGGGTTCGTAGATTCATAAATGGGTTGGTTTGTCGCCATTTTAGTGAAGCCTGCGAAAAATACCTGCCAAGAGAACGTGACAACAGGGCAAAATAGTGGTAAAATAATAAGATTTATGAAAAAGAAAACAC
>CAYHHJ010000055.1:0-6437 GCA_964356405.1 uncultured Candidatus Peribacteria bacterium
GTGAGCTCAGCCTGCGCCACAATTGAATCGAGTCCTCCATTATCGTGATAACTCAAGAACCCTTTGAAGTGATCAATTCCTGAGAACAACTCACCTAAACGCACACGAATTCCAGCCAAAGTATAAGGCAGAGGCGAATTGTAATCAGCAAGGATCACCTTTTCCGCCAGCTCCTTAGCTCTTTGAACGACCCGGAGACGAAGGTCGGGCGACATTTCATGCAGAGCCATAGAAATAACTGCATAGTTGTACAGCTGCTGCTCAGCGATTTTACTTGCGTCACCATGAATAAAATTTACCCTTTCCTCTCCTGTTCGCTCCTTACGACGCTGGGCATGAGCGATCATTCTTTGCGACAAATCAACGCCGGTAACTTGAATCCCTTTATGGGCGAGCTCAAAAGCTAAAGCTCCTGTCCCACATCCAATGTCTAGGACTCTCGAACCTGCTGGAACTTCTTGACCAACCGCGTCACGGATTTCTTCAAAACGGGGTTCAATGAATTTCTCGTAGTATAGGCCGTCGTAATAATGGAATTTATCAAGTGCCATAATCCAATTCTAACACAAAAAAACCGACTTTTCTCTCGAGTACTCAGATGCTGATTTCTTAGCACTGGACTCATAGTGAGCGAAAGGTCGGTTCTGTGAAAGGCGATGAACCCCTTCTGTTTTTGTTTTTCATCTGCTGTACTTTGGTCGACTTTAGGGCCGGACCGGGGCTACTCTGGGCGTGGATACTAGTCACTGTGCCGAAGCAGGGAATGAAACGAGATCCACAGAGTGGAGGTTGAGAGGCTATCTCATGGGCGATCCAATCAGGATCACCAGCGTAAAGCAGAGCCGTTTAAGGTAAAAGAACTTTTTGTTTCTGTTTCGATTTTTGAATGAGCGAGTGAAACGTTCTGTTTTTGCGTTTCAAATCAATATACGTGCCGAGCCACTGCTTATCAAGTTTCTGTAATGGACTTGAATAAGAAATTGTTTCAGCTTGGCCAATTTTAATCTGAAGGGGTTTTTGATTTTCTTGCTAAAAAAAGTCTTTTAATTCATAATTCCAGCGCTTTACATCCTCATGACCACCTTCTCTCTCTTCGATATAGCTGGTCCAATCATGGTGGGTCCCTCCAGTTCTCATACTGCCGGGGCAGCTAAAATAGGTCAGTTTGCGAGAGCGATTTTCGACGCGACCCCTACTAAGGTGCACTTTTTGCTGCACGGATCTTTTGGAGAAGTATATAAGGGGCACGCCACGGATCGGGCGCTGCTTGGAGGTGTGATGAAGTTCTCGCCAAACGATGCGCGTATTAAGACTTCTTTTGAAATTGCCGATGAGATTGGGCTGAAATACGAGTTTGAACCGGGAGATTTGGGCGAGGGCTATCATCCGAATTCCGTGCGAATCACTCTGGAAAATCCACGACGAAAAACGGTGGTGATTGGCTCTTCCATTGGAGGAGGCAGCGTGGTGATGAATCAAATCAACGACTTCGATGTACACATCACAGGAAACAGCGCGGAACAATTTTTCACCCTGGTGGTGGAGAACGAAAATATTCCGGGCATGCTCGCAAAAGTGACGGGATTTTTGGGACACAAAGGCATTCGGATTGTGAATATGCAAAGCTGTTATTTGGCTTTTGAAAATAAAGTGCTCAGCGTGCTGAGTATTGAAAAAGCGCTTACTTTAGCGGAGATCTTGGATCTCGAAAAAGAAGAGGGTATTCTATTTGTCCGCTCCTTGGAAAAACTTTCCTAACCCCATTTTCCCTTGGCTGCTTCATACATTTTCCACAACGCGAAAGAACTGCTCGACCGTTGCCACGAACACAAAATGCCGATTTGGCAGGTGATGCTGAGCTACGAAAAACAATTTTCGAATCAACGTGAAGAAGAGATTATGTCGAAATTGGACACGCGTTTGCAGGTTATTTTTGATGGAATCGAGGCGGCGATCGAGAATCCGGAACTCTCTAAGAGCGGAATGGTGGGCAATTCAACTCCTAAATTGGCGCGAGCGGTTAAAGATTTCCCCGAATGGGCGGACGGACTTTTGCTCAATGAATCGGCGGTGCGCGCGATGTTAGGCGCGGTTGCCACTGGAGAAAACAATGCGCGTATGGGAGTGATCTTGGCCTTCCCCACTGCGGGAGCGGCGGGTGTTTTGCCAGGAGTGATTTACGGAGCGAAACACAAACTCGGACTCGATCGACAACAAATGCTAGAGATGATGCTCACGGCTTCGGCCATTGGAGTTATTATTGCGAACAGCGCGACGCTTTCAGGCGCAGCGGGAGGTTGCCAAGCAGAAGTGGGAAGTGCCACGGCCATGGCGGCAGCGGCTCTTACCGAAGTGCGCGGCAAGACGCCAGAAATGTCTTTGCACGCAGCCTCACTCGCTTTGAAAAACATGATCGGACTCGCGTGTGACCCAATTGGCGGACTCGTGGAAGTGCCTTGCATTAAACGGAATGGAATCGGCGCGGTGTTCAGCATGGCGGCCAGCGACATGGCGGTGATGGGAATCGAAAGCTTTGTACCTTTTGACGAAGTGGTTCGCGCGATGCGTGAAGTGGGCGACCTCATGTCACCAAAGATTCGTGAAACCGCCCTCGGCGGACTTGCGATGACGCCTACGGGACAAGCCGTGGCTGCAAAGATGGGACTTTTAAAGATTGGTGAAAACCCCTGCGCAAAATGAGTTTTAAACTCGGCGTACTCGCCTCCGGTAACGGGACCGACCTCAGTGCCATCTATCAAGAGATGGACGAAGGAAAGATGCCTGGAATTGAAGTGGCTTTGGTGGTTTCGAACGTGGAAGACGCGCCGGTTCTCGAACGTGCACGTGCACGGAATATTAAGGCGGTTTTTGCCAGTGCGAAGGGAAAATCCAAAGAAGAATATGATGCAGAATTGGTGCAGCTCATGAAAGAAGCGAGCGTGGATTTAGTGTGCCTCATCGGCTATATGAAAATTCTTACGCCGGTGTTTGTTAGCGCTTTTCCACGACACATCATCAACGTACATCCGGCGCTTTTACCAAAGTACGGGGGCAACGGGTGGTACGGGATGAAAGTGCACGAAGGAGTGCTCGCGAACGGCGAAAAAGAAAGTGGTATGACCATTCATTATGTAGATATTGGTGTGGACAGTGGAGCGATGATTTTACAGGAGAAAGTGGCCATTGAACCGGGCGAAACGCCGGAGAGTTTGAAGGCCAAGATTCAGGAGCTCGAAAAGAAAGCGTATCCGGAGGCAGTGAGGATGATTTATAAAAATCGAAGCAATGGGCGATAAAACCTATCAAATCCGTCACGACCGACCCAACTGCATTGGGTGCACAGCGTGTGCCGCCATTTCACCGGAGTTTTGGGAAATGAGCGTGATGGATGGAAAGTCGGATATTATTGGCAGCACGATGAATAGCGAAGGCTGGGAGGAACTGGAGATTGGTGCGGAGGATCTTCAGCTGAATATGGATGCGGCGGAGGCCTGCCCCGTGAATGTGATACACCTGATTCAGATTGGGGATGGCAAACAATTGATTTAGACGGTAGAATGCGCTCGAATGAAAAGCGTATATGAACCATTGACGTGGCTCGTGGGAGGAGAGGCCGGATACGGAATCACTACCATGGGACAAATGTTTGCCCGGGCTTGCGCTCGCGGAGGACTGAATGTGTTTGGTTATGTTGAATATCCATCTCTCATTCGTGGAGGACACAACACCGCGCAGGTACGAACCTCTGCCGGACCCGTGGGAGCACACAGCGAAAAAATCGACATTTTGTTGGCTTTAAATAAAGAGACGATTGACTTAAATGCACCTCAAATGAGCGAAGGCGGGGTGATTATTTATGATGGAGAAACGGTGGTCTTGGATGCGACTAAGTATGCAGGTTTGAAATTGGTTTCGGTGCCGATGGCACGTATTACGAAGGAGTTGAGCGCGGATCGTGTGATGCGAAACACCGTGGCGCTGGGTGCAAGTTTTGGCATCATGGGATTGGGATTTGAACCTGTTGAAAATGTGCTGAATACGACTTTCGAACGAAAAGGTGCGGACGTGGTTGGGTTCAACGTGAGTGTAGCGAAAGCCGGGTTCGATTATGTGGCTGCGAACTACAAGGAACCGTTTAAGAAGACGATTGCCGTGGTGAAGAATGCAGCACCGCGCATGGTGATTTCCGGAAATGAGGCTATTGCACTCGGTGCGCTGAAAGCCGGCGTGAAATTCATGGCGGCCTACCCCATGACACCCGTGACAACCGTTATGTTGGTGATTGCGAAATATGGAGTGAAACACAACATTGTAATGAAGCATGCCGAGGATGAAATTGCCGCTATCAATATGGCCATCGGAGCGGCTCACATGGGTGTGCGTGCGATGACCGCAACCGCCGGTGGAGGATTTTCGCTGATGGTGGAAGCGCTCGGGATGGCTGCTATTACGGAAACGCCACTCGTGGTTGTGGAAGGTCAAAGGCCCGGGCCATCTACGGGTTTGCCTACGTGGACGGACCAAGCCGATTTACGATTTTTAATGCACGCGTCGCAGGGGGAATTTCCTCGTGTGATCTTTTTGCCGGGAGACGTGACGGAATGTTTTGAAATGACTTTGAAGGCCTTTAACACGGCGGACAAATACCAAATGCTGTGCATGATTTTGACCGATAAATATTTGGGAGAATCCGTGCAAAGTGTGGCGCCGTTCACACACGAATACAAAGTGGATCGAGGCCTTTTGATGACGATGGACGACGCGATGAAATTGAAACAAGGTGACTACAAACGCTTTGAATTCACGGAGAATGGAGTGTCTCGAAGGACGAGGCCGGGCTTCCCCAACACCGTGTACGCTGTGTCTACGGATGAGCATAAAGAAGACGGAGATTTAGATGAAGGTGCGGAGAATCGCATCAAGATGGTGGACAAACGAGCGCAGAAATTGATCACTCTGAAACGTGAATATTTGAGCGACGTGGAGATGTGCGAATTGCACGGTCCCGCGGACGCTGACCTCACTTTGATTGGATGGGGTTCTACCAAAGGACCGATTTTGGAAGCCATGGAAGTAGCGAATGAAAACGGACTAAAAGTGAACTTTTTACAGATTAAAATTGTACTGCCCTTCCCTAACGAGCAAGTGGCGGCGATTCTTGGAAAGGCGAAAAAGATGGTGCTAGTGGAAAACAATTCCGAAGGACAAATGGGTGGCGTGATCCGTGAAAAAACGGGCGTGGATATTACCGATAGATTGCTGCGTTACGACGGACGGCCTTTGAATCCCGCAGAGATTCTTGTTAAAATTTATAGCACCCTTGGAGCATGAGCAAATCACTAAAAATGCTGGAGAAAGTTACCGAATTGGACACCGCGTCTAAGTGCAACTGGTGCCCGGGTTGTGGTGACTTTGGAATTTTGGTGGCGCTGAAGCAGGCCTTGTTTGAACTTAAACTGGATCCCGAAGAAACCATGATCGTGTCGGGAATTGGATGTGGATCTCAGACGCCGCATTTAATAAAAGTGTACGGGTTTCACTCGCTGCACGGACGCGCACTGCCCGTGGCAACCGGAATGAAGATTGCGAATAATAAAATGAATGTGATTGTGATTGGTGGAGACGGAGACGGGTATGGAATTGGGATGGCGCACTTGGTTCACAGCTCCAGACGCAATTTCAACCTCACCTACATTGTCCAGAACAATCAGGTTTACGGGCTCACGAAAGGGCAGACCTCGCCTACGTCCGACCATGGATTTAAAACCAAGAGCACGCCGGAGGGGGTGATTGAAATGGCCGCACGACCACTGGGAATTGCACTCGCATCGGGCGCGACCTTCTTGGCACGCGGATACGCCGGCGACATCATGCACCTCAAGAAAATGATCATGGAAGGGATTCAACACCGTGGGTTTTCTTTGGTGGATGTTTTGCAGCCTTGTGTGACTTTCAACAAAGTGAACACTTACCAGTGGTACCAGGAACGAATTCGCAAACTGGAGAACGAACCGGGCTACGATCCTACGAACCGCGCGATGGCGTTTGAGAAAGCGGAGGAATGGGGCGACAAGATCAACATTGGGGTCTACTACAAAGAAGAGCGCTCGACATACGAGGACGAACTGCCTATGCTAGCCAAAGAACCGTTGGTGGATCAAGCCATCGACACTATCGACATCACCGATGCGATGAAGTTCTACATGTAGGCGGACGCAAATTTAACTAAAAACTATGGCTACTCTAAAAAATCATTCAACCGGCGCAACGGCGCAGTGCAATCCAGGAACCAACTTCCGTGAAGTGGCTCAAAACGAGGGCCTGGATATTGCGTTTGGATGCGAAAGCGGAATCTGTTCCACTTGCCTCATTCACATCACCAGCGGGGCTGAAAACATGGGGCCAAAAAGCGAACAAGAAGAATTCACCCTCGAGGC